>DAVZIV010000256.1:0-2546 GCA_052273125.1 Candidatus Merdousia sp.
AAATCATAGCCCGCACTCGCCCCGTGTGCGTTGCGATGGAGCAGAGCGTCTACGTCCAGAATTTCAGAACGGCTTTGATTCTGGGGTCTTCGCGCGGCGCGGCGATTGCGGCGGCGTCGAGGGCGGGTCTGGAGGTTTTTGAATATCCGCCGCTGAGAATAAAGCAGGCGGTAATCGGCTACGGGCGCGCAAGCAAGGAGCAGATTGTAAAATCCGTCGCCGCGCTCGTGGGCGGGGCGGGCGAGCTGCCCGAGGACGAAGCCGACGCCAGCGGCGCGGCAATAGCGCACATTTATACGCACAAATTATGAAAAAAACACTCATAGCAATGGCGGCGGGAATGGGAAGCCGCTTCGGCGGTCTCAAACAGGCCGCAAAATTCGGGGATTCGGCAAAGACGATTCTCGACTTCGCAGTGGAGGACGCTATGGCGGCGGGCTTCACGAAAATAGCATTCGTAATCCGCAAAGACATTGAGGAGGTCTTCAGAGACACGGTATCGCGCAAGTACGAAGACAAAATCGACGTGCGCTATTCCTTTCAGGAACTCTGCGGGCAGAAGCTGCCGCTGGGCAGGACGAAGCCGTGGGGCACTGGGCACGCCGTGCTTTCGATGATTGACGAAGTTGGGGAGCCGTTCCTTGCCATAAATGCCGACGACTACTACGGGCGCGGCGTCTACAAAACCGCCGCCGATTTTCTCGACAAAACCGCCGCCGACACCTATTCGCTTGCAGGCTACAGGCTTGAAAATACGCTTTCGGAAAACGGCGCGGTATCGCGCGGAATCTGCACCGCCGACAAGGACGGCTTTCTCGTCGGCATACGCGAGCATACGGGCATAAAGCGCGAAAACTCCGTAATAGTCGATTCCGACGGCGCGGTATTTTCGGGTTCGGAATATACGTCGCTTAACTTTTGGGCGTTCCCGAACGATTTTATGCAGCTTTTGGGAACGTATTTCGACGAGTTTTTGTCGAAAAACTCCAAAGACCCCAAGGCGGAATTTTACTTGCCTGCGGCGGTCGATACGGCGGTTTCGTCGGGCGCGGCGCGGGCGAAAATCCTGCCGACATCGGAAAAATGGCAGGGCATAACCTATATGGACGATATGCCCGTCGTCGAAAAATTTTTAAGGGAGAACGGCAGAATATAATGTTTTTTAGCGGAACGAAAATTGCGGCAATATGCGCCGCGCTTTGCGCCCCGGCGGCGGTTTCGGCGCTCGACGCCGCGCCGCAGGCAGGCGCGGGGAATGCGGTTGCGCCCGAATATATGGCGGGCGCCGATTCCGCGGCGGCGCGGGCGAAGTCGGCATCGCACGTAAAATTCTACATAGACGAAAAGCCCGTCCGGCCCGACGGCAAAAGCCTGAAGGCACTTCTCATGCCCTCGACTATGGACGGCGAGCTCGACGCGTGGTTTAGAATGCCGCGCAATGCTCTCGCGCATATCACGACAATAAAAAAGGCGCGTTTCGGCGAAAAGTTTTCGCTTTTTCCGATGATAGAAAACGCCGCTGTAAAAGACGGCAAATTCAGCCTGAAATACTCCATAACCGCAGTAGCTCCCGACGGCGCGGAGTTGGATATTGTCGAGAATGCGGCTTTCGGCGGCTCAAAGCCGTCAAAGGCTGCGGCGGTTGTCTGCCCCGACATTATAGACTTGCGTTTCGACAAGCGCTATCAGGGCGGGCGCTACGTTTTCCGCCTGTCGGTTTCCGACGAAATTTCGGGCGAAAAAACCTCGGGCGAAAGCGCGGTGGAGCTCGAGGCGTGGAATCCGCCCGAGCCCGTCAAGGGCGCGGACGTTCTCGATTCGATGTTTAGAACGTTCCACACAAAGCCCTCGGCGGATTTGCTCTATGCAATGTTCTTTTCAAGGGATTTGGATTTTGAAGACGCCCGCTCGCCGTATCGGCTCAATTTTACCATTTTGGGCTTCTTCAAGGCGGGATTTTTAAAATACGATTTCCTGATGGAGGAAATTATGGCGAACTTCGCCAAATTCGATTCCGCCGACCGCAACAAGATAATCCTGATTTCGCGCGCCGTCGGCAAGCCGCCTATTCTCGATTCCCTGCTTTCGCCCGAAGAGCAAAAGTACCAAAAATCGCTCTTCGCCGCGGAAATTCCGAACCCGTACGAAGAATGGCACAATATGCTCGCCCCCGTGCAGATTGATATGCTTTGGGGCGAATTCTACGCGACGGGCGCGTACAAGCCTCTGCGCAGAATAATGAACCCGCTGATGAACGCAAAAGAGGCTCAATTTATGCTGGGCGTAAAGGCGTCAAAAAAGCGCCCCGAAAGAAAGGATTTCAACAAATTTACAATGGGGGCAATCCACGTGATTGCGCTGAAGTCGATTCTTCAAAACGCCGCCGCCTGCGACTTGGCTGACCAGTATTGTGTTTGGGCTATTGAAAACGGCGACCTGCCCGCCGAATCGCAAAAGACGCTCGAGCCGTATTTCAAGCAATAAAAGCCTTTTGTTCCGCCGCGCGCCTTTCGTTTGGGCAATGCGCCCGCCGAAGATTTTCGACG
>DAVZIV010000257.1:0-2545 GCA_052273125.1 Candidatus Merdousia sp.
CCCATAAGCCCCGTGCCGACAAACGCCAAGTTCATGGGGTTCTTCGCGTAGTCCGCCGCGTTTTTTGCGGCGCTTGCAACACCGTCAACTTCGGCAAAAAGCGACGGCGCAAAAGTTGCGCCCGCCGCGGCAATTCCCATATTTTTAATGAAACGTCTTCTATCCATCATAATCTTTCAAGTTTTGAAATAATCGCCGCGCAAACAACGCGGGTTTCTGGGACAATTTAATTCCGCAGTCTGCGCCGTTCAAGTTTTTATTTTCACAAAAAAAACAAAAAAGCCCCGAAATTGAAATTCGGAGCTTCGAAAGCCGAGAACGGACGCAAAAAAATCTGCTCCCCCGTCCTACTGCTTGAATTTGCCGACGAGTTCGTTGATTGTCGCCTTTGCGTCGCCGTAAACCATTCGCGTGTTCGGGCGGAAGAAAAGCGCGTTTTCCAAGCCCGAGAAACCCGTCCCCCTGCCGCGTTTTAGGGCGAGCACCGTCTTTGCCTTGTACGCCTCTATGATGGGCATTCCGTAAATCGGGCTTCCCTTGTCTTCGGCGGCGGCGGGGTTGACAACGTCGTTTGCACCGATTACCACGGCAACGTCGGCGGTTTCCAAAATTCTGTTTGCCTCTTCCATTTCCTTGAGTTGTTCATAGGGAACATCGGCTTCGGCCAAGAGCACGTTCATATGGCCGGGCATACGCCCCGCCACCGGGTGGATTGCAAAGCAGACTTCGGCGCCGTTGTTTTCCAAGATGGTAGCCAGTTCCTTGACGGCATGCTGCGCCTGCGCCACAGCCATACCGTAGCCTGGAATAAACACGACGCTTTGCGCGGCTTCGAGGACGTAGTAGGCGTCGTCAACGGACATCGGTTTCATTTCGCCCGAAACCGCGCCGCTCTTCGCCCCGCCCGCCGAGCCGAAGCCCGAGAAAAGCACGTTGAATAGCGTTCTGTTCATCGACTTGCACATTATGACAGTCAGAATCACGCCGCTTGCGCCGACCAAGCACCCCGCCACAATCAGCACGTTGTTTTCAATTACGAAGCCCGCCGCCGAAGCCGCGAGTCCCGAAAGCGAATTCAAAAGCGAAATAACCACGGGCATATCGCCGCCGCCGATTGGCATAACAGCCGCAAAACCCAGCGCGAACGAAAGCACAATTGACGCAATCAGACACCAGTATGCGCAGCCGGAATCCGAAACGGCGGAAAACGCGACGGCGAAAACAAGCGTTAGCGCGGCTATCGCGGCGTTGACAATTTTCTGTCCGCCGAAAACCTGCGCCCTGCCCGATATTTTGCCCGAGAGCTTGCCCCAAGCATAGACGCTGCCCGTAAACGTAATGCCGCCGATTACCACGGCGAGAACTGTGGCAACTTTGGTGAATGCGCCTACGCCGCCCTGCTGGAACTTTTCGGCAAGCGGAAGCACGGCTACGCCCCTGTAATAGAAGTCCGCCCAGCCGACCAAAAGGCTCGCCAAACCGCCGAAGCCGTTTAGAAGCGCAACCATTTCGGGCATCGAAGTCATCTTAACGCGCTTTGCGACAATCACGCCGACGAGCGAACCGACAGCCAAGCCGCCGAAAAGAAGCGCCCAAGAGAGCGGTTCGGCGGCGTCGAGTATCTGCCTGTCGAAGAGCGTGGCGACTACGGCGATGAGCATACCCACCGCCGAAACTACGTTGCCCCTGCGCGCCGTTTCCGCCTTGCCGAGCATCTTGATACCCAAGATGAACAGTATGGACGATATTATGTATACAAAATTAACAGATTGTGAGAGAAAATCGCCTTCCATACTATTTGTCCCCCTTCTTCTTGAACATGGCAAGCATTCTGTCGGTGACGAAATAGCCGCCGACTACGTTTATGCTTGCAAGCAGAAGCGCCGCCACGCCGAGAACCGTTGCAAACGTGCTGTCCTTTGTGCCCGCGGTGGCTATGAGCGCGCCGACAATGGTTATGCCGCTGATTGCGTTTGATCCGCTCATCAGGGGAGTGTGCAGCTGGCTGGGTACTTTGGAAATCAACTCGAAGCCCAAAAATGCCGCCAAAGTGAATATGAACAAAAGAAGAATAATATCCATAGCTGTTAAATAAAACGTTCGTCTGTTATTTTGCCGTCGGCGGTTATGACGCTCGATTTCATTATCGGGTCGTCGAAGTTCATCTTGAACGAGCCGTCAGCAGAAAAGTGGTTGATGTAGTTGAAGACGTTGGAGGAGAACATCTGGCTTGCCGTCGCCGAAACGCGCGCCTCAAGGCAGGTGTCGCCGACAATCATCACGCCGTTGGGCGTCATTACTATTTCGTCGGGGCGCGAACCTTCGACATTGCCGCCAGATTCAACCGCCATATCTATGACAACGCTTCCCGACTTCATTCCCGCGACCATATCTGCGGTGATAATGCGGGGGGCTTTTCTGCCGAAGAGTTTTGCGGTGGTAATTATTACGTCCGACTGCGCGCAGGCTTTCGCCATACCCTTGCGCTGAAGCTCCATCTGCTCGGCGGTTAGCTCCTTTGCGTAGCCCTGCGCCGTCTGCCCCG
>DAVZIV010000258.1:0-2534 GCA_052273125.1 Candidatus Merdousia sp.
ATTTTTGCAAAGCAAAAATTCTCCCCCGCTTTGTCGGTGGGCGAAGCTTTGCTCTTTATTTTTTCTTTTGCTGCGACGGATTTTTGCAAAGCAAAAATTCTCCCCCGCTTTGTCAGTGGGTAAAGTTTTTGTCTTTTTTTGTCTTTATTTATCCTCCGCGGGCGGAAGAAAAAAACTTGAGGTTTTGCAAGAGATGGGAAAATATTGGGAAGAATGAGTTTGATGCGCGAAATAAAAATCTACGCCGATATGATAAAATTGGCACACACGCTGTTTGCATTGCCATTGGCGCTGTCGGCGGCGGTTTTGGCGTACGCTAACGGAGCGGAATTTTCGGCAATGGTTTTTTTGTGGGTGGTTGCGGCATTTACGGCGGCAAGGTCTGCGGCAATGGGATTCAACAGAGTCGTTGACGCCGATATAGACGCGCTCAACGAACGCACAAAAAGCCGCCCGACAGTATCGGGAAAGCTGCCGATAATGTCGGCAAAAATCTTTACGGGAATTTCCGCGGCGGTGTTTGTTTTTGCCGCGTTTATGATAAATCCGCTCTGCGGGGCGCTCTCGTTCCCCGCGCTCGCAGTGGTGCTGGGCTACTCGTACACAAAGCGCTTCACATTCCTCGCCCACTACGTTTTGGGGCTGGCGCTTTCGCTTGCGCCCGTTGGCGCGTGGATTGCAGTCAGCGGCAGCTTCGACCCGCGCATTCTTTTTCTGGGTGCGTTCATATTTTTCAGCATAGCGGGCTTCGACCAAATCTACGCACTGCAGGATATGCGCTTTGATGTGGAACACAAACTCCATTCCATTCCGTCGAAGTTCGGAAAAAACAAAACGCTCGTCTGCGCGGGAGCGTCCTTTGCGCTGGCAGCGGCAATGCTCTTTGCAACGGGCGCGGCGTTCGCGCTCAACGCTGCGTTCTTCGCCTGCGCGGCGGCAATCGCGGCTATGTACGCAGTCGGATTTTCGATAATACTCAAAACGGGATTGAGAAAAATCAATTTGGTGTTCTTCTATATGAATGCGTCGATTTCGATGCTCATATTGGTCGGCACACTTGCAAATCTGAAATTTTAAGGGAACGTAAAAAAATGACAACTGCCGGAAAAAAGCGGGTGGTTCTCTGTATCACGGGAGCCTCGGGCACAATATACGCGCTGCGCACGGCTGAAATGCTAGCCAAAGCCGAATGCGAAGTCTGCGCGGTTGTCAGCGACTGCGCGAAAATCGTGGCGCAAACGGAATCCGAAACGGACATAGAAGCCCAACTGCGCCGCGCGAAAATCGAAAACGTCTACGCCGAAAACGACTTCTTCGCACCGCCTGCAAGCGGTTCGGCAAAATTCGACGCCGTTGCAATAGTGCCGTGTTCAATGAAAACAATCGGCAAAATAGCAAATTCGATAGCCGACAACCTGATAGTCCGCGCCGCGGAAGTCGCGCTGAAGGAGCGCCGCAGGCTTGTGGTTGTGCCGCGCGAAGCCCCGTACGCCACCGGCCACCTCAGAAATATGCTGACGCTCTCCGAAGCGGGGGCGGTAGTGCTGCCCGCGTCTCCCGCGTTCTATTTCAAGCCCGCAACAATAACGGATTTGGCGGATTTCGTCGCCGCGCGCATTCTCTCGGCAATCGGCGTTGAACAGGAATTTTTGAAGGAGTGGGGCAAATGAAAAAAAGATTCGACAGCATTGTGGAGTTTGTAAACTTTCTCGACCAAATAGGCGAAGTAAAACACATAAAAGAGCCAGTTTCGCCCGTAATAGAAATTTCAAAATTCACCGACGTCGAATCAAAAAAAACCGACGGCGGCAAGGCTCTGCTGTTTGAAAACGTGGTGGACAACGGAAAAAAAACGTTCCCCGTGGCTACGAACATCTTCGGCAGCGAGCGCCGAATGGCTCTCGCCCTCGGTCTTGAAAAACTGTCGGAGGCGGGGCGGGAAATTTCGGAAATACTCGACACCAAGCCGCCGTCGTCGTTCACCGAAAAGCTCAAGGCCTTCTTCAAATTCCTGCCGCTTTCAAAAATCATGCCGCAGACAGTCAACGAAGCGCCATGTCAGGAAGTGGTGAAAACGGGAAGCGACATAGACCTTTCGGAAATCCCCGTGCTCAAATGCTGGCCGCGCGACGGCGGACGCTTCATAACGCTGCCGCTCGTCTTCACGAAATCGCCGACCGACGGCAAACAGAATTTGGGAATGTACAGACTGCAAGTCTTCGACAAATCCACAACGGGCATGCACTGGCACATTCACAAAGACGCGTCGCACTACTTCCACGAATACGCGCGGCAGGGAATTCAGAAAATGCCCGTCGCCGTGGCGATAGGCGCAGACCCCGCCGTCATATACGCGGCTACCGCGCCGCTTCCGCGCGGAGTGGACGAGCTTCTGCTTGCGGGCTTCTTCCGCAAGAACGGCGTAAAAACCGTCAAGTGCAAAACCGTGGACTTGTGCGTTCCAGCCGACGCCGAGTTTGTCCTCGAGGGCTATGTAGACAAAGACGAGCGCCGCATAGAGGGCCCCTTCGGCG
>DAVZIV010000259.1:0-2526 GCA_052273125.1 Candidatus Merdousia sp.
AAGCAAAAAAAACGCGCCCGCTCGGCGGGTTTCGTTCTTGTGGCGCGGCTATTTTGCTTCCGCAAAATATGCGCCGCTTTGATTGGGAGAAAAGTTTAGTTTTTTATCTCAAGAATAAGAACAACAAATGTCGCCCTTTTCTTTTTATAAAAACCACGCCAACAATTACGCGTCCTCGCGCGTTTTAACCATACACAAAGTTGGTTCTTGGCTGAGATGTTTTTTAACACCAAACTGTTTTGAAGTTTTGGGTATTTTGAAATTGAAAGCTTTATAATATACGATGTCAAAGCAGGGCGAATATTTGCGGAGCAAATGCCCTGCGCCAAAAGGTAAAAAGCTTTATGATATTCACTGACAAAGTGGCGAAAATTTCACGGAAGTGAAATCGCCGCGCCAAAAGAAAAAAAATTGATTTTGGGAGAAGAGTGTATTTAGATGGAGGGGTTTTATGGAAAGAAATAGATATGTTGCTATAATAGACTACGGAATGGGGAACCTCAGAAGCGTGCTGAGGGCGTGGCAGGCTGTCGGAGCGGCGGCGCGAATCATACAAGCGCCGAAGGAGATTTCGCAGGAAGACATTTTGGTTTTCCCCGGACAGGGTTGCATAGTGGACGCAATGAAACTTCTAAAGTCTACGGGGTTCGATTCGGCAATAAAGGACTGGGTTGCGGCAGACAAGCCGTTCTTCGGAATATGCCTCGGGCAACAGGCTCTGTTCGAGTACTCGGAAGAGGGCGGCGGCGTGGAATGCCTCGGGATACTCAAGGGGAATGTCAAAAAGCTCAGGCTTCCGCAGGAGTTCAAAGTGCCGCATATGGGCTGGGACAACGTAAACTTCAGAAGCGGCGTCGCCGACAGGCTTCTCGATGGAATTTCGCCCAAAGACCAGTTCTACTTCGTGCACAGCTACTGCGTGGAATGCCGCGAAGAATCGGCAATCTGGGGCACGACGGAATACGGCGGCACTACGTTTGCAAGCGCGGTGGCGCGCGGCAACTTGGTGGCAACCCAGTTCCATCCCGAAAAGAGCCAGACAAAAGGCTTGACCATTTATGGAAATTTTTTAACAACCACAAAATAGGGTATCCCGTTTCGGGGTGTTCGGCAGTTTCTCATTTTATCGACACACTTTTTATGCAAGATTCACAAACCGCAAAACTGACAATAGGCGAACAGACGTACGAATTTCCCATAGAAACGGCGTCCACGGGCGAAAGGGCAATCAACATTGCCAAGCTCAGGTCGCAAACCGGCTACGTCACCATGGACGACGGATTGGCAAACACGGCAACCTGCACAAGCGCCATCACCTACATCGACGGCGAAAAGGGAATCTTGCAATACAGGGGGATCCCCATCGAAACGCTCGCCGAACATTCCACGTTTACGGAAACCGCATACCTTATAATCTACGGCGAACTTCCCACGCGCAAGAAGATGAGCGATTTCTCGCAAAAAGTGCTGCGCAACGCCAGCCTGCACGAGGGTATGATGCATTTTTTCGACGGCGGCTTCCCGTTCACCGCACACCCGATGGCTATTCTCTCTTCGCTGCTGAATTCCGTCGGCTGCTACTACCCGCAAATGGTGACAAACCACCGCGAGCAGGATTTGGAACACTTCAACGACGCCGCGGCCCTGCTCATCAGCAAAGTGCGCACAATAGCGGCCATGGCGTACCGAATGAAAAACGGGCTGCCGATGATTTACCCCAAGCGCAACCTCGGCTACAGCCAGAACTTCCTGCACATGATGTTCTCGGAGCCGTACCACGAATACTACCCAAACGACGACATCTCCAAAGCACTCGACCTCATTCTGCTTCTCCACGGAGACCACGAGCAAAACTGCTCAACGTCTACCGTGCGCATAGTTGCAAGCTCGGGCGCCAATTTGTTCTCTTCGGTGTCGGCGGGCGTGTGCGCACTGTGGGGGCCCCTGCACGGCGGGGCAAACCAGCAGGTTATCCAAATGCTCCAGCACATTCACGATTCCGGCGGCGACGTAGACCACTACGTTGAGGGGGCTAAGAAGGGCCAGTACCGCCTCATGGGCTTCGGGCACCGTCTCTACAAGACGTACGACCCGCGCGCTGTTATTCTGCGCTCCACGGCGGAAAAGGTGCTCGACGTCGTCAAGAAGCGCGACCCGCTCTTGGACATCGCCCGCAGGCTCGAGGAAAAGGCGCGCTCCGACAGCTATTTCATAGACCGCAACCTCTATCCGAACGTTGACTTCTACAGCGGACTTATTCTCAAGGCAATAGGCATACCCATAGATATGTTCACGGTTATGTTTGCAATAGGCAGAATGCCGGGATGGATTGCCCACTGGTACGAGGTTGCCTCTCAGGCGAAGGGCAGAATTACGCGCCCGCGCCAGCTCTACACGGGCTACCGCACGCGCGGATACGTAAAAATGCGCAACCGCGACGACGAAAATTCAAGCGACTACGAGCTTGAGGAAAACAAACAGTCGCAGGACAACGGCCGCAGGGGCTAACAGCCAATCCGCAACGCG
>DAVZIV010000260.1:0-2498 GCA_052273125.1 Candidatus Merdousia sp.
GCAAAGCGGGGGAAATATTTCGCGGACGCGAAATCCCCCGCGCCAAAAGATAAAATTTTTAGAGGCGGGCGGGGATATTGTTTTTGAGCATTTCCTCTTTGGCTTGCCTGATTGTGTATGCGCCGAAGTGGAAAATTGAGGCGGCAAGTACTGCGCTTGCCTTGCCGTCCTTTACGGCGTCAACCATGTGCTGGAGGTTGCCGCAACCGCCCGAGGCTATCACGGGTATGGATACCGATTGGCATACCGCGCGGGTAAGGGCGATGTCGTAGCCGTCTTTCGTGCCGTCGGTGTCCATTGAAGTCAGCAGAATTTCGCCCGCGCCGCGCCTTTGCATTTCCTTTGCCCATTCGACGGCGTCGAGATTCGTTTTGTTGCGCCCGCCGTGCGTGTAGACAGACCACTTGCCGTTGCCGTCGGACTTGGCGTCTATGGCGACAACAATGCACTGGTTGCCGAATTTTGCCGAAGCCTCCGAAACCAAATCGGGATTGACTACGGCGGAGGTATTCAGCGAAACTTTGTCGGCGCCTGCATTGAGCATTTTGCGGATATCCTCAAGCGTGCGCAGTCCGCCGCCCACGGTAAGGGGCATAAAGCACTGCGATGCCGTGCGCTCCACAACGTCGAGCATTATGTTGCGGTTGTCGCTCGAGGCGGTTATGTCCAGAAACACAAGCTCGTCTGCGCCCTGATTTTCGTAGGCCTTCGCCTGCTCGACGGGGTCGCCGGCGTCTATCAGGTTTACAAAGTTTACGCCCTTTACGACGCGGCCGTTTTTGACGTCGAGGCACGGAATGATTCTTACGCTTAGCATTTAATTTAAATTGATATTTCCAATTTTTGGTTCGGCAGGAGTTCGTACGAGGTTTCTCCTATTTTTTCCTCGTCGTTTTTCCAAACCGAAATTTCCAGAGGCTCGTTCACATTGGCAATCCACGCGCGCCAGACGCCGATTTCCACAAGCTGCATCTGCACGCCCTTTTCGGGGCTCAGCGGGGCGGCGCTGCCCCTGATGAACGGCTGGCTGCCTATCCCAACCGACATTGAATGCAGCGTTATGACCGCGGCATTTTTAGAGTCGGGCTTCTGGGCGGAGGCGGGCATATCCGAAAAGAGCATTTCCTCCAAATGGAACGAATCGTCGGCGCTTTTGGGGACGCCGGAGGCTGCGGCGTCTGCCGCGGATTTGTCGGCGGTTTTTGTCTCGTCCTCAAAGTCGAGCCCGTCGAGAATGTCGTCGGGGACTGTTTCCGCCGAATCGGGTTTGCCGCCCGCCGACTTTGCAATGATTTTTTCAACCGCCGCGGATTCCGTCCTTGCGTTGCCGAGCGCCTTTGACATCATCGGCGTCTCCCCGACTTTTGCCGAATCTTCGTTGGCAGCTTTCTCGAGCGCGGCGGAAAGTTCGGAATATCCTACGTTGCCGAAGAGCTTTTCAATGTCGGCTTTGCGATTTGCGTCTGGCGATTTGTCTTCGTCGGGCGTTTCGGCGGATTCCTCCGAAGCGACTTCCGCGCCTGCGGTATCCTGCGCGCCGCCGACTTCCTGCGGGGCGGGTACGTCTCGAATTTCGGGCGCTTCGGGTGCGTTTTGCGCGGTCTCCTCCTGCGGATTTTCCGCCGCAGCGCCGTCAAAATCTTCATCGCATTGCAAGGCGTCTGCGGCGTCATAGGCATCGCGCACTTCGGCTTGTTCTTCGGCTACGGCGGCTTGGGCGTCTTCCAAACGCTGGTCGATGTCGGCAACTTGGTTTTTAAGGTCGGAAAATTCCTCCAAAATCTGCTCGGCGAGCTGTTTCGTTATTAGTTCGTCGTCGCCTTTGTCGCTCTCGGATTGCATTGCGTCAAGGTTCGCGGCAAGTTCGGCAATCTTTGCATCGGCAGCCTTTTGTTTTTCCCTAAAAACTTCGCAAAGTTCGTCGAGGCTGTTTTGGAACTGCTCGAATTTGGTGTCTATTTTTGCGTCGAGCGCTTCGGGGGGTTCCGCCGCCTTGAGCTTCTCCAAGGCGTTTTCGAGAGACTTTTGGAATTGGGCGAATTTTATGTCGGTATCTTTCGCCAGCTGGAATGCGAGCTTTTCCTCAATCTTGTCGCCCATTTCGCGCGTTTCGGCCTCCATTAGCTGCAGTGCGGAAAGGTTCTCGAAAATCAGGTCGATATTTTTGCGCGTCTCTTTTGCGTTTTGGGAAAGCTCTGTGCGCTTTTGAATGTGCTCCAACACATACGGGGTTAGCACCATCGCCATTGCGCAAAGGGATAACAGAAAACAAAACGCCGCCGTGCCCGCCGACATTGTTTCCATCAAGACCACGTTCGGGTAGGCTACGGCTATCGATGCCGCAAGTACTGCCGCGTCGGCTACGTACAACGGCCATTTGGGGACGGGCGTTTTGTTCATTTTGAATCCTTTGGGTTATTTGTCGAAATTCATGAAGCCCACTTTGCGGTAGACTTTTGCCATCATTTTAGACGTTCTTCTTGACGCGGCTTCGCTGC
>DAVZIV010000261.1:0-2498 GCA_052273125.1 Candidatus Merdousia sp.
CGACCGACGCCGTGCCGACAAGCACGGGCTGCCCGCGCTTGTGCGCCGCCTCTATTTCGTCTATTGCGGCGTTGTATTTTTCGCGGCGGGTCTTGTATATGACGTCGTTTTTGTCGATTCTGCGGCAGGGCTTGTTTGTGGGGATTGCCATTACGTTGAGCCCGTAGATATCGTGGAATTCCTGAGCCTCCGTTTCGGCTGTGCCCGTCATGCCCGCGAGCTTTTCGTAGAGGCGGAAGTAGTTTTGAATTGTGATTGTTGCGTAGGTTTTTGTCTCCTTTTCGATTTCCACGCCCTCTTTCGCCTCTATTGCCTGATGCAGACCTTCGCTCCAGCGGCGGCCGTACATTATGCGCCCCGTGTTGGGGTCCACAATGTGGACTTTGCCGTCCTGAACCACGTATTCAATGTCCTTTTCATAGATGGAATAGGCGCGAAGCAGCTGGCTTATGCAGTGGATATTTTCAGAAAGGGCTATGAAGCGGTCTTCGGCGGCGAGCTTCTTTTGCTGGCGCTCCTGCGGGTTCAGCGACGCGTCCGCGTCTATCTCGGTAAAGATTGTTGGCAGGTCCGGCAGCACGAACGCGTCGGGGTTGTTCGGGCTGACGGCGTTTCTGCCGCGCTCGGTAAGGTCGCTCGTGCGCTGTTTTTCGTCGATGACGTAGTAGAGCTGTTCCTTGTACTTGAAGCGGTCGAGCTTGCGGAAGTCCGCCGCCATCTCCATATCCATTTTGTCGAGCTTTTTGCGCAGGTCGGCGTTTTCCATCAGCTGGCGCAGGATTCTGTTCTTTGGCGCGCCCATTTTTACCTGCCACATTTTGATGACAGTAGTCTCGTCAACTTCGCCCTTTTCCGACGCCTCTTTGACTTCGTTTATGAGCTTGTTGCAGTAGATGTTTTGCAGGCGAACTACTTGCTCAATGACGGGCTTGAACTGGTTGAAGGGCAGTTCGTGGTCGTCCTGAACGGGACCGGAAATAATCAGCGGCGTGCGCGCCTCGTCGATGAGAATGGAGTCTACTTCATCGACAATGCAGTAGTAGTGGGGGCGCTGGACTTGCGCTTCGGCGCTGGTCGCCATGCCGTTGTCGCGCAGGTAGTCGAATCCGAATTCGCTCGCGGTGCCGTAGGTGATGTCCGCCTTGTATGCCTGCGCCTTTTCAGCCATGTCCTGCATGTTGTAAATCCACGAAACGGAAAGCCCGAGGAAGTTGTATAGGTAGCCCATCCATTCGGAGTCGCGCTTGGCGAGGTATTCGTTGACCGTGACCAAGTGGCAGCCTTTGCCCGTGAGGGCGTTTAGGTAAAGCGGCAGGGTTGCAACAAGGGTTTTGCCTTCGCCCGTCGCCATTTCGGCAATCATATTTTGGTGCAGGGCTATGCCGCCGATTAGCTGGACATCGTAGTGGACCATCTGCCATTCAAGCTCGTGCCCGCAGACGGTTATTTTTCTGCCGCAGAGGCGCCTTGCGGCGTTCTTGACGGTTGCGAAGGCTTCGGGGAGGAGCTGGTCGAGCGTTTCGCCCTTGGCGATCCTCGCCTTGAATTCGTCGGTCTTTGCCCTGAGCTGCTCGTCCGTGAGAGACTGGTACTGTTTTTCAAGCTCGTTGATATTTGCGACAATCGGGCGCGTTTTTTTATAGAATTTTTTGTAGTGTCCGCCCGCGAACAATTTTATTATTTTTTCAAGCATTGTATTTTAATTTAAAGTTTTTTGTTTTTTATTTTGTGGCTCCCCAGCGGCTGGAGAACGGGTAGAATATTATAAGGGATTTTCCCACCACCGCCTTTTGCGGGACTTCGCCCCAGTAGCGGCTGTCGAGGCTGTTTTGGGAGTTGTCTCCCATCGCGTAGTAGGATTTTTCCGGAACGGTTATTTTTGCGCCGTTTGAAAGCGCGCCGTCGGCGATGTATCCGCAGTATTTGCCCTCGCGCTTGGCGTTCCTGTCGAACGCGGGAGAGCCGTCGGCTGGTTTGCCGTTGCGCAGCAGCGCGGAGCCCTCAACCTGCAGCGTGTCGCCGCCGACGCCCGCTATGCGCTTGATGTAGTAGCGGTCGTCGGGCGTGCCGCCGTTTAGGCGCGTAAGGCCGTCGCAGTACTTCGTCATAAAGACGAACGGCTCGCCGGCTCTGGGTTTTCTAAAATTGTACGTGAACCTGTCCACGAATAGCATGTCGCCGCCGAGGAGGTCGAAATTCAATATTGTGCGACCCTTTTTGAAAGAGCCCAGCTTTAGGAAATAGCGGCCGTCGCGCTCGACGAGTTCGCCCGTGCGCATCTTCGCCCGAACGTAGTCGGCGGGATTCTTCTCTCCGTTTGGGAACGCCTCTACGATTACGTCTTCTATGGGAAATTCCGCGGGAAGTACGAGTTTTTGCTCTCTCTTGCCCGTGAGGAATGTGTACTGGCGGCTTTTTGACGGAATTATGAAAAAGTCGCGCGTGCCGACCCAGTCGAAGGCGAAAATACCGCGCGGGGACTGGCTTTGCGCGCCGTT
>DAVZIV010000262.1:0-2497 GCA_052273125.1 Candidatus Merdousia sp.
ACTACACATACCTCTTCTCCGCCTCCATTCCCGAACCCGCTACTGTCGCGGCAGTCTTCGGCGCATTGGCGCTGGGTTTGGCTCTCCACCGCAGAAGAAAATAGGGCGCGCATAATGCGCGGGCGTTTTTGCCGCTTTCAAAAACCTTTCGGGCAAATTCCCGAAAGGTTTTTTATTTTGACACGCTGGGCGAAAATTCGGAAAAGTGGAAAGCGCAAACAAAGATGAATATATTCGGGGTTTTTTCGGTGGCGTTGGCGCTGTGCGCCGACTCTTTCGCGGTTTCGGCGGCGGGCGGCTGCACGCGCGCAAAAATTCCGTGGAGAAACAAAATTGCGGCGGCACTGTGCTTTGCTTTCTGCCAGAGTTCGCTGACGCTCGCGGGGTGGTTCGCGGGCGGAAACGCGCTTTCGTTGTTCGAAAACGTGCTGAAAATTGCCGCGTTTGTGCTTTTGATGTGCATAGGTGTTAAAATGTGCTGCGACGCCTTCAGGAACGGCGAAGTCTGCGACGAAATTTTTCTGATTCCGCTGAATATTAAAATACTTTTTATGCTCGGAATTGCCACGAGCATAGACGCGTTTGCGCTGGGGGTTTCGTTTGCGTTTATTGGCGTTGACATAACCGAAACGGTGGCGGTGATATTTGCAACAACCGTTGCCGTTTGCCTTGCGGGAATTCAGGCGGGCAGGGCGGCGGCGAAGGTGTCGAAGCGTCTGCCGGCGCTCGGCGGGGCTGTTCTGATTGTCATTGCGTTTCTTGCAATCCTTTAGTTGCCCGCTTTCGGCTTCCCCACGATGGACATTTCCCGCGGGAGATGTCCGTTTTTTTGTTTGACTTGCCGCCGTTTTCTTTGGAGAATGAAGTTTCCGTTAACAACTTAACTTAATTATATGAATAGAAAGCAATTCTTGAAATCGGTATCGGTGGCTTCGGCGGCGTCTTTCGCACTGCCCAAATATTCGTTCGCTTCGGCGAAAGGCTCCGATAAAATCAAAGTCGGCATTGTAGGCATAGGCAGCCGCGGAACGGGCGCCCTTACAAATATGTTCGAAGCCGACAACAACATAGAACTTGTGGCAGTCGGCGACGCGTTTTCGTACCCCGTGGAGCGCGCCAAGAAAATTCTCGAAGCCCACGTTGAAAAGAAGCGCTCGGGTACATTCAAGGATTTTTGGAAAGTCGGCAACAACGTTTTCATAGGGCTCGACTCCGTCGATTCGGTCGTCAAGTCCGATGCCGACGTCATAATACTTGCAACGCCGCCGATTTTCCGTCCCGAGCACATACGGAAGTGCCTTGAAAACAACAAAAACGTTTTCGCCGAAAAGCCAATCTGTCTGGACGCCACCCAGCTGCGCCAAGTCTACCGGCAGCTCATTCCGCTTGCAAACGCAAAAAAACTCAGCGTTGTCTGCGGCACGCAAATGCGCTACCAGCAGGCGATAGCCGAAGCCGTACAGCGAGTGCGCGACGGGCAAATCGGCGAAATTATAGCCGGCGAATTTTTGCGCTACGAGCCCATGTATTTGACCTCTTCGGTCTGGCGGGGCAAAGTCGACGCTTCTTTGAAGCCCGAAGATGCGGAATTCCAAATCAAAAACTGGCTTGCGTTCGTATGGGCAAGCGGAGGACAGTATGTCGAACAATATATCCACAACCTCGATATGGCGCTTTGGGCTTTCGGCAAACTGCCCGACGAAGTCGTGGGCTCGGGCGGCAGACAGTCCGACATCACCTACCCGCAAATGGGCGACCGCTATTCCAACTACCACGTCCAGTACGACTTCGCCGACGGAAAGACGCTCACCGCCGCATGCCGTCAGGAGTTCGGCACAACGCCGTACGCGCCGTTTAAAGTCTTCGGGACAAAAGGCGTGCTGAATATGTCGTTCGACAAGCAGATTTTTACGGGCGAAAAACCTCTGGTAATTGATACCCCAAAAAAGCACGCCCTCGTCTGCGAGCACGAATACCTGCTCGATTCAATCCGCTCGGGCAAGCCCACAAACACCATGAAGGAATGCGCGGATTCGTGCTACATTGCCATTGCGGGGCGCGAGGCGGCGTATTCGGGCAAGCGCTTCAAATGCCGCTGGATACTCGAGCGCTCCAAGCAGAATTTGATGCCCGAAAAGTTGGAACTCGGCGGCAAGCTTCCCATAGCCCCCGTTCCGTGCCCCAAAACATACAAACTTGTTTAATATTATGAAATATCAAAAATTTATATATACGATTATCCTCGCCGTTGCAGCCGCGGCATTCTGCGGCTGCAACGAAAAGAGGCAGGTGAAGTTGTCCGTTTTGGACACTACAATGGGCGCGCAGTACAGAAACAACATCGCGGCATTCGACAAGGCCAAGGAACTCGGCTTCGACGGACTGCAGATTTCGCGCGTCTACAAAAAGGGCGGAATTTTTGCAACGCCCGATGAAATTGCCGCATACAAGGCCAAAGCCGCCTCCACGGGCGTGAAAACGCCCTCCATTGTGGTTG
>DAVZIV010000263.1:0-2473 GCA_052273125.1 Candidatus Merdousia sp.
TCGCAAGTTATGCAATATCAGCCTTTTCTGTCTTTAAACTGGCGGAGAGGGGGGGATTCGAACCCCCGGTACCCTTTTGAGGCACACTCGATTTCCAATCGAGCACGTTCGACCAACTCCGTCACCTCTCCGTACCTGATTTTTACGATATCTATCCGTTTTACTCGCCATGCGTTTGGACGCTTTGTGAATAAAACAAAACGGTTGCATAGTTGCACATTTTCGGAAAATTGCAATCAAAAACTTGGTTTTTTATTTATTTTCGTCCCGGTTCATTTTTTATCCGTCTTAATTTGCAAAGTAGGTCGAAAAATATACAAGTCTGTTTTTATTGAAAAAGTCCGATTTTTTTATTGTTGTTTTTTGGGGGATAAGTTAGAATCACAATCGGAGAGGAGAAATTATGCGGTGTAATTCCGCGTTTTACGATTCGGATTATGAAAAAGCTGTTTAGTATTTGTGCGGCGGGCGCGTTGGCTGCCGTGTCGCTATCGGGAGCGGACTTGAATATGTTTGCATACAGGTCGTTCAAGCCGTCTTTTGCAGAAATGAAGACTTTTGCGGAGTACGGCGTAAACACCGTCGCCATATTTCCCGCGAACACCTACAACGCCAAGGGAGACCCCTACTGCGACTATCCCCCGAACTGGCTCTATTACGACAAGTATGATTTTTCCGTTGTCGACAGGCAGATCGAGGACGTGTTGGCGGTCAACAAAAATGCCGACTTTATTTTCATTGTAGACCTCAACTCGCCGCTTTGGCTCTACCACCATTTGGCTACGTGGAATTTTTCGATAGAATCCGACAGCTACACGATGCTCTCCAACACGCTTGCAAACGCGCGCTGGAAGGCTGCGACTAAAAACTATCTCAAGGCGCTGCTTGAGCACGTCGAAAAGAAATATCCGCAAAAGGTCGGCGCGTATTTGCTTGCCTGCGGAATGACCGACGAGTGGATGGATTTCGGCGGCTATTCGGCGGGCAAGTCGAAAATCGCGCTGTACAAGAAGTGGCTGGCGGAAAACGGCAAACCCGCCGCGGAGGTGCCGAGCATAAGCGCGTTCCAGACTGCGACGTTCGAGAATTTTCTGCGCGACCCGCAGGTCGAGGGCAATCTGATAGACTACGCGAGGTTCTCTGCGGAGCTTGTCGCCGACGGCGTCGACGAATTCGCCGCCCTTGCGCGTTCGGTTGTTGCCCCCGACAAGAAAATCGGCGTGTTCTTCGGCTACGTTATGCAGCTCGGGCGCGGAAGAATGGTAAGTTCGGGGCATCTAAGCTACGAAAAACTCTTCGCTTCGCCCAACATAGACTCGTTCCAATCTCCGGGGAACTACTACGACAGAAAAATGGGCGAAGGCAGCGGTTTTATGTGCGCCGACGGCACGCGCAAGGCCTTCGGCAAGGGCTGGCTGCACGAAATAGACCACTTCACGATAATGTGCGACCCGAAAATAAACAAGCGGATTCCCTTCAAGGGAACTCCGGGGGACAATGCGATGTGGAAGACGCCCGAAGCCTCGGTTGCGGGGTTGAAGCGCGAAATTTCCCTCTGCGTTGTCAACGGCGCATCGATGTGGTTTTTCGACATGTGGGGCGGATTTTTCGACACGCCCGAAATGATGTCTACGATCAAAAAAGGGCACGAAATATGGGGCGAAAGCATAAAATCAAAGGCGAAGCCCGCTGCCGAAATCGCCGTTGTTGCCGACCCGCAAAGCGCGTATTATGTGAACGATTCGCACCCGGACACAAACAAGCTTTTCATTGAAACGCGCACGAAGGCGAACAAGACGGGCGCGCCGTTCGAGGTTATATCGTTCGACGACATTGCAAAAACGGACGTTTCAAAATACAAGTTTTTTGTGTTTCCGGCGTCCTTTAAAATCGACGCGCAAAGGCTAAAAACCCTCGAAGAAAAGGTGTTCAAAGACGGAAAAACTTCCCTGTTTATGTATGCGCCCGCAATAATAGACGGACAAAAGCTCGACCCGCGCCTCGTAAAAAAATTCACGGGGTTCGACTACGGCGCGTGCGGCGTAAACGTATCCGACAGGAAAAGCCACAAAATAGTGTATATCCATTCGTATGACGATTTAACCGCAGATGTTTTGCGCAATCTCGCCGAAAAAGCGGGGGTCAAAATGTATGCCGACGCGGGAATGCCCGTTTACGCCAACGAACGCTATGTTGCGGTACACACTGCGGAGGGCGGCGTAAAAAAAGTGTCGTTGCCGTTTAAATGCGCCAAGGTCGTTGAAAAATTCACGGGTAAAACAGTCTGCGAAAACGCCGACTCTTTCGAGTACCGTTTCGCAACGCCCGACACTGCGCTGTTTGAAATGCAGAAGTAGAGCCCCCTATTTAGACGGCGGCTTCGGCTTTCCGCCCTTGAAGCGGGACGCGCCCGAGTGCGGGTTCTTGAGCATATCGCGCTGTGTGCGGCGTTCGGCAAGCCCCTTGTTGACGC
>DAVZIV010000264.1:0-2473 GCA_052273125.1 Candidatus Merdousia sp.
GACGGGGCGGGGGTGAGAATGTCGCCGCTTTCGCAACAGTGTCCCGAAACTATGTAGCTGCGGACTTCCTCCGAGGGCGCGTTTTGGATTATCGAAACGGGGTGTTGCGCGCCGTAGATTGACGGGCGCAGGATTTCCGTCATGCCGGTGTCGAGCTTGAGGAATTCGTAGCCGTCTTTGCCGGTGTCGCACTTGTCCTGAACTCTTGCGAGCACGGCGGCGCAGTTTGCAAGCAGGAATGTGCCGGGCTCTATTTCAAAATGGAGTTTTCGCCCCGTATTCTTTGCAAATTCGGCGATTTTTTCGGCGACTGGCGCGCCTATTTTTTGCAGGTCCGTGGATTTTTCGTCCGCCATGCGCGCCACTTTGTAGCCGCCGCCCATATTTAGCGTATGCACGTCTTCAAACTGCGCGACGGTTCCGAGGCTCATTTCGGCGACTTTCTGCCACACGAGCGGATTCGAACCAGAGCCTATGTGCGTGTGTATCCGCACTATTTTAAGCGAATACTTTGCGGCGGTCTCCTTGATTTTGTCTATGTACTCAAACCAGATTCCGAACGACGATGCGGGGCCGCCTACGTTCGTGCGCTTTGTTCCGCCCGAGCCAAGCCCGGGGTTTATGCGCACGCCGACTTCGCTGGAGGGGAAGAGCCTGCCGTATTCTTCAAGCTGCCTGAGCGAGCAGGCGTTGTATTTTACGCCGCTTTTGACGATTTCTTCGAGGTCGTTGGGCAGCTGTTGCGAGGAAAGCGAAATTTTTTCGGGGGCAATTCCCGCCATAATTGCGCGCTTTACTTCAAAGGCGCTCGAGGCGTCTATGTGCAGCCCGAGGCCGTCGAAAAGCCTGAGAATGTTTTTGTTCGACGACGCCTTCATTGCGTAGCGCACGGTTATGCCGAAGGCGTTGGGGAACGCCAGCGCCTTCTTCGCCTGTACGATTAGGGCGGCTTCGCTGTAGACGTAGCACGGCGTGCCGAATTTTTCGGCTATTTCAAAGGCCTTTTCTTTTGTGAGGAAACGGGAGTGTTCTATATTCATAAAAAATCGGCGCGGAGTCTTGCATTATTGTTTCGATTTGTCAAACGCTTCCGCAATTTCCGACACCGTTAAAATCGACGGCAAAACAAGCGGCTCTTTGTCGATGTCGGCGGGAAAAACCAGATACAGCGGCACGCCCGCCCTGCGGTATTTTTTAAGCTCCGCCAAAACGGCGGCGTCGCGGTTTGTCCAGTCCGCCACGAGCATTGTCGCGTTGTTTTCGGCGAAGAGCTTTTTCGCCGCCGCCGACGCGAGAACAGCCTTGTTTACTTGGCACGTCAAACACCACGACGCCGTGAAATTCACAAACACAATCTTCCCCTGTTTGCGCAACTCCAGCGTCTTTTGCGGCGACCACGCATTCGAGTTTGCCGCCGTCCCTTGGGCGGGCGTTTTGCGGGCGGGTGAAAGCGGGTCTGTCGCCGTTGCGGCGACGGACGCGGCAAGCGCCGCCACGCAGAATATTGCCGCAAAAATCCTGTGTCTTCTTTCGGCGAAGACGTTTGCAAAGCGCCCCCACACATATGCCGCAACCGAAAGCATTGCAAGCGCCGCCGCAATCCGCGCAATGCTGCCGTTTTCGCGCAGATAGAGCCACAGCAGCCAAAACGACGTTAGAAACAGCGGTATTGAAAGCGCTTTTTTTAGCGCTCCCAGCCACGCGCCCGACTTGGGAAGTTTTTTTAGCAGCGACGGCCTTGCCGAAAGCAGAATGTACGGGGCTGACATGCCGACGCCCACTGCCGTTATCACGGCGGCGCACTCGACGGGCGATGCCTCTCCCGCAAGGGCGAACCCTACGGCGGAAGCCATAAACGGCGCCACGCACGGACTCGCCACCAAAACCGCCAAAATTCCAGAAGCAAACGCGCCCCAATTTTCGGCATTCGACCCGCGCCGCATATCCGCCGTCTGCGCCTTTGCCCCGACCCAAGAGCCGAACTCCCAAAAGCCTGCGAAATTGAGCGCCAACAACCAGAACAGCGCGCACATCGCCGCCGCAAAATGCGGGTTTTGCAGTTGCAGCCCCCAGCCGACCTCTCCGCCGAGCGCCTTTATTGCCGCCAGCGCGCACCCAAGCAGCGCGAATGTCAGAATTATTCCCGCCGAGAAAAACGCGCCGTTTTTAAGCGTGGAAGACCGCGCCGCCGAAGAGGCAAACGACATAATTTTCAGACCTATCACGGGGAACACGCACGGCATTGCGTTCAGAATTATTCCGCCCAAAAACGCGCCCAAAAGCGCCGCCCAGAAGCCGCCTGCGGGGGCGTCGTTTTCGGAGGCGGCGCCGTTCCCTTGGGGCGGGGCTACTACCCGCGTTTGAAATTCGGCGGTCGCGCTGGCGGGCACGCATTCGCTCGAGCATTCAAGCCAAGACGCCGTGAGCGTTATTTTCTGCGGCTCGCTCTCGGGGTACGGCGGGGCTTTTATGA
>DAVZIV010000265.1:0-2471 GCA_052273125.1 Candidatus Merdousia sp.
AAAGCGAGCGCGGCAGCAAGGTTGTCCAAGAGCCCTATTATGTGAAAATCCGCCCCGAGGCTTCGGGCGAAATCATCAAGCGCGCCTATCCTGCAATGGAAGATACAAGCCGCTTCACCGTCTGCATGGAATTTACACCCGAAGGCTCGAAAGTCTTTGAAAGAATCACGCGCACAATTTTGGAGGAAGACAGACAGACGGGCGTGAAACAGCCCTTGGCCATCGTGCTCGACGGCCGCCTCATGAGCGCCCCGAACATTCAAAGCGTCATCAGCGACCGCGGTTCAATCACGGGCAACTTCACGCGCCGTGAAGCCGTCGAACTGGCAAACGCGCTCAACAACCCGCTTTCCGTCGGTTTGAAGCGTACGTCGCTTAGCGAAGTCGGGCCGTCGCTTGCCGATACCGCAAAAGACAGCTCCTTCTTGGCGGCGGGTATCGGAACTTTCCTTACCGTGGCGTTTATGATTCTCGTCTACAAAATGATGGGGCTTGTCGCCGTAATTTCGGTGTTTGCAAACGTCTTCATAATCGTCGGCGTGCTGGCAAGCTTCGGCGCTACAATGACTCTCCCCGGAATCGCGGCTCTGGTGCTTACGCTCGGTATGGCGGTTGACTCAAACATTCTCGTTTTCGAGCGTATGAGAGAGGAATCGCTGCTGGGCAAAAGCCTGTGGTCTTCCCTGATGGCGGGCTACGAAAAGGCGTTCTCGGCAATCGTAGACGCAAACATCACAACGCTCATTTCCGCGCTCATATTGTGGAAGTTCGGCACGGGCCCCGTCAAGGGCTTCGGCGTAACATTGGCAATAGGTATTTTCACAACGCTTTTCTGCTGCTTGGTCTTCAGCCGCGCAATGCTCGAATTCGGCGTGAAGTACAAGCTGCTTAGACGCTCGCTTTCAAAGAGCCTGCTCAGCGGCTCGAAGATAGATTTCTTCAAATACGTCAAAGCTGCTTTCGTGATTTCGTGGTCGATTGTCGTTTTGGGTATCGCAGTTCTCTTCTACCGCGGCGACAAAACTTTGAGTATCGACTTCACGGGCGGCGATATCGTGACCATCGCGTTCAACCCCGACAAGAAAATCCCCATCGAAAACGTGTTGGCGCTGAGCACCTCGACAAACGAAGACAGCCTCGGCGAAGTTCAGGCCTCCTACCAGATAGACCTTTCCTCGAAGGCGGAACACCTCGTGTTGCAGGTCGAAAACGAAAAGGGACAAAAGGCGTTCGATATGCTCAACCAAAAATATCCCGAAGCCAACTTGAAGCTTGTCGGACAGACGAGCGTCGGCGGTTCGGTCAGCAGCGATATCACGCGCGACGCATTCATATCAATAGCGCTCTCGCTCTTGGCAATATTGGTTTACGTTGCGTTTAGATTCGAGTTCAGTTACGGCATAGGCGCACTTGTTGCAACATTCCACGACGTAGTCATGTGCATAGGTCTGTATGTAATCTTGGGTATGTTCGGCATAGGCAGCGGACAGTTTTCCGCCCCGATGGTCGCGGCAGTATTGATGGTAATGGGCTATACCATTAACGATAAGATTGTAGTGTTCGACCGTATCAGAGAAGAACTTACCCTCAAGCCGACGCTTTCATTGCGCGAAATCGTGAACCTCTCAATCAACGTAACACTCTCGCGTACGATTTTGACAAGCTTTAGTACCTTCTTGGCGGCAGGTGCTCTGTTCCTCTTCGGCACGGGCATTATAGTGGACTTCTCGTTGATGTTCCTCGGCGGTATCCTCGTGGGTACATTCTCGTCAATATTCATCGCAAGCCCCGTGTTCTATTGGTGGAATAAGGGAAGCAGGGAAAAGGTGGAAAAAAGCTCCGATACCCTGCAGGCGCGCAACTGGGAAGAATAAAAAACAACGGCAAACCCTAAAACTTTGCCTCCAACAAAAACGGTCTGTTCCGAAATCGGGAACAGACCGTTTTTTATATTTTGGCGCACCCGCCACAGGAACGAAACTCGCCGAGCGGTTTAGAGGGCGGATTCGTTGATGTTGAATGCGTCGAAGAGGTAGGGGGCGTCGGCGGAGAAGCCGAAGTCGTCGGTGGCTACAACTCTGTCGGCGTATTTGTACCACGGCTGCGAAATGCCTGCTTCTACCGCCACGACTTCCGAACATTTCGGCAAAACCTCGTCTTTGTAGGACTGCGGCTGGGCGTCGAAGATTTCCATACAGGGCATTGACACAACGCGGACATCGGGCTGCTTCTGCGCCGCCTTTACCGCCAACTGAACTTCCGAACCCGTGGCAATGATTATCTTGCGCAGGGGGGCAGTTTCCTTTATCGCGACATACGCGCCCTTGAGAACACCCTCGCGGCGCGTCTTTACGTCAATCATTGAAAGGTTTGGCAGGTTTTGGCGCGAGAGAATGAGCGCCGTGGGGCCGTCCTTGCGCGCGAGAGCGCTTGCCCACGCGCCCGCGGCCTCTTCGGAATCTGCGGGGCGG
>DAVZIV010000266.1:0-2455 GCA_052273125.1 Candidatus Merdousia sp.
TGAGGTCGGGCATATCGGCGCTTGCGGGCGATTCCGCGGTGTCTTCAAATTTGGTTTCCTGCGCGGGTTCCTCTTCGGAAACGAAGCGCCTGCGCGAATCTTCGCCGCGGCGCATTGCAACGGCGGTATTGTATTCGCGCATTACGTCGTCTACGTTGAGTTTCAGAAACGCCGCGTAGATTCGCAAAAAGCCCCTTTTGTAGACGTCTTGGAGGTCGTAGTCGAAAGAGCCGTCTTCCATTTTCTCCAACACGTTGATTCTCAATCTTGTCGCATCGGCGACGTCGCGAAGGGAAAGCTGCATTGCCTCCCTTGCGGCCTTTAATTTTGCACCTAAATTCTTCATCGCTTTAAATAAAGTATTTATCGGGCGCGTTTTCAACAAAATTTTCTAATAGGCGTCCGATTTTTTTAACAATTTTGACGCCCAGAACGCCACGGCGAAAGACACCGAAGTTGAAACGAGAATCCAGTTGAAAAATCCCAAGTACCCGAGCGCCTGCTGCACCGCACCGCTAAAGCTCCCCGGAAGCATCATTCCCAGCGCCATCAGCGACGTGCATAGCGCGTACGTCGAAGCCCTGTTGCGCCCCTCCGAAACCCACATCAAAAACACCATATAACTTGAAAAGCCCAAGCCGTAGCCGAACTGTTCAACGGAAATCAGCGTTGCGTTAAGCGCCGCATTTTGCGTTTGCGCCGCCGCCATATAAACGTAGATGACGTTGGGCAGATTTATCGCCGCCGCGCACGGAATCAGGCAGCGCGCCAAGCCGAATTTTGAAATCAGCACACCGCCGAAAAATCCGCCGCCCAAAAGCGCTATCGGCGAGAGCGTCCCGTAGATAAGCCCCATTTGCTCTTTCGACATTCCAAGCCCGCCTTCGGATACGGGGTCGAGCAGAAACGGCTGGACAATCTTCACAAGCTGGGCTTCGGCGAATCTGTACAGAAGCACGAACGCCAGAATGCCTACAATGTTTTTCTTTGTAAAAAACTCGCCGAAAGCCTCCGCCATATTTTTGAATACGCCCGAAATTCCGCCGTCGGTAAAAGCCGCAACGTCGATTTGCGGAGACGGCAGGGATTTTTTCAACAGCGGCAGCGACACCCCAACGACGGCCGCGCATATGCCGAACGACACCGCCCAGCCGCGCTCTACCGACCCAAGGAGCCTTTCGGCGCTCCCCGCAAAAACCATCATAGCTCCCTGTCCGAAGAGAACGGCGACCCTGTAAAAGGCGTTTCTAAAGCCTATGAAAAACGACTGGTCGCGCGGGGGGAGCGCCAGCATATAAAAGCCGTCGGCTGCGATGTCGAACGTCGCGGAGGCAAAACCTAAAATCCAGAAAATTCCCGCCGTCAAAAGCGTCCAAGACTTGCAAAACTGCGCCGCCGAAAGCGCGAGAAGGCACGCAAAAAATATCGCGCTGCAAAAGAATATCCAAGAGCGTTTCTTCGAGTACGCGTCTACAACGGGCCCCCATAGCCCCTTGAGCACCCACGGCAGATAAAGCGAGCTTGTCAGCATTGCAACCGACGCGTTGTCCATACCCATAGACTTGTAATAGCCCACCGAGAGCGAAGCCACTATTGCGTTGGGCAATCCCTCTATGAAATAAAGCGGCGCAAGCCACGCCAATGTGCGCGTTTTGTTCACGGAAAGTGTTTACGAATTGTTGTCGGCGCCCTGCACGAACTTTTGCGCCAAATCGAACGCGCGGGCGAAACTTTCGCCCGAGGCAATGCCCCTGCCCGCTATGGAATACGCCGTGCCGTGGTCTGGGCTTACGCGCAGGTGCGGCAGGTTCATCGAAACGTTTACGGCCTTGTCGAATTCTATCGCCTTGAGCGGCGCGAGAGCCTGATCGTGGTACATGGAAACAATGCAGTCGAATTCGCCCCCGAGCGTTCTGGCAAATACGGTGTCGGGCGGCAGGCATTGGGATAAATTCGGATATTTTTTGCGAAGTTCGGATAAAATCGGATTGACAATATCGACCTCTTCGCGCCCGATTATCCCGCCCTCGCCCGCGTGCGGATTCAGCCCGCAGACTGCTATTCTCGGCGCTTTCAAGCCGCGAAGGCGGCGCGCGAGCGTGTCGGAGGCGCGGACGGCGCGCTCTATTTTGCCGAAGTCAATCAGCCCCGAAACGTCTTTTAGCGGGCAATGCCAAGTTGCAAGGCTTACAATGAATCTCCCGCCCGCAAAACTCATAACGGGCGTGCCGTTCCACCTGTCGGCGAAGAACTCCGTCTGCCCCTGAAATTCAAAGCCGACTTTGCGCATATTCTCCTTGGAAATCGGCGCGGTGAGTACCGCAGAATAGCGGTTCTGCGCGCAGCCCGCGGCCGCCTCTTCAAGGGCGGCAAAGGCAATGCGCTGCCCGTCTTCGCTCGGCTTGCCCGCAACGGCTCTAAAAGACGCCTCCCCCACGCGCACTACATTTGTCCC
>DAVZIV010000267.1:0-2397 GCA_052273125.1 Candidatus Merdousia sp.
ACATCGGCTTCAAGCTCTTTGGGGAGCGCCTTTTTGCCGCCGAAAAACCCCTTTTAGCCAACCGCCGCCGTTTGCGCAAGTCTGCGCCTGCATTTTCGCCGCAGCGACAGCGTCAAACGGGAAGCCGTCAACTTTGACATTTGAGGCGGGGTGCTTCTTGGGCTGCGCGGGAGTAACGAACTTCTGAACGCCGCCGTCGTAGTTTATGGCATTTTGGTCGTCGTGGCGGTTGGCGTACTTGGCAAGATACATCTCGCGCATTTTGTCGCCGTTGCGCCTTATGCCGCCCTTGACTTCGCGCCAAGTTCCGTAGCAGGGAACGTTGAGGTCAATCCAAGTTGTAAGAATTTGCATCGATTCGTCGTCGAGCTTCACGCCCTTGTGCCCCTTCTTGAGAATGTGCATAAGTTCACTTGTGTCGGCGTTGAATTCGAGGGGAGCAAGCATATTCTGGTTGCATTCGGGCCCCGAACGGCGAACGAACCTCGCCAAATCGAGATACGCCTGCGGGAAGCCGGAATAACCCTTTACGCCGCGCTTGAAATTGGGAAGCTTTGCGTTGGAGCCGTCGTGGCAACCCGAGCAATACTTGTCGAGAACCGGCTGAACGTCTCTTATGAACGAATAGCCGCGAACGCCTGCAATGAACGGCTTGATTTCCGAAGGCTTGCTGCGCGAGGCGAGCGCGGGCTTAGACGTGGGCGACATACCCTGCCCTTCGTGGCAACCTACGCAGCTTTGAACTTCGCCCGGCATTACCGTGAACCAACTGCGCATAAGCGCCAGAGCCTTGCCGTCTTTGTCGAGCGGCTGGAGAGCCATCGGGCGATTCGCGGGAACTTTGAACATGGCCGAACCGTCTTCGAGAACCGGAACGGTACCGTGAATGCGCTTTACGTCCCAAGAGCCCTCGTTGGCGATTACGTCGTGGCTACCCATATCGCGATAGGCGTAGTGGTATTCGAGTATTCTCAGAGACTTCACCGTGCCGCGCGGAACGTCCTTGAGCCCGTCGCCCTGATAAATATCGTTGAGGAAAACGTAGCCGTAGTCGATGTCGGGATTCGTCTTGTCGGCAATTTCGGCGGGTTTTTGGCGCTCGACAAGCGGCATAGGCTCAAAGAGATTGGCGTGTTCGTCAAACTGCAGAAGCGTCATATTGTCAAACTTGTCAACGAGGTAGATGGCAAAAAGCCCTTTCCTGTTGAGCGCGGAATAGTCCATAGCGCTTGCAACAACGTAGTTTTCGGAAAGCGGATACGGGTGAATCATCATCGGGGTGCGGCCGCGAACGAGTTCGTCTTTCGTTTCGGCAACGTACTTGCGCCCGAATGTGGGGTACTGGTGCACCCTGCCCGATTCCTCCTTAGTGCCTTTGGAAATGTCGAAGAGGTGCAGTTCGCCCGCGCGCGCCATTCCGTGATGCCCCGAAGCGATGCCCACAAACTTGTTGGGATCTCCGGGAATTTGGCGGGCGTAGAAAAGCGAATTGGGCCAGTAGCTCGTGGAGCCGTAGAGCGAAGACTGCGCGGTGCCGTCGGGGTTCATATGCATTAAAATGCGCGAGAAGTAGTGCGAGTTGTCTACGTATTCCCAGCGCGTGTACATTATGCGCCCGTTTTCCATAAGAGTGGGCATCCAGTCGGCGTCCTGCTCGAAAGTCAGCTGGCGAATGGTTTTGTCAACCTCCTTTTCGTCGCCGGCTTCGGGGTCCATAACGTAGAGGTTCGCAACGGCGTCCTGACCGGCTACGCACGGAACGCCGACCCAACAGGCGGTGGAGCAGAACATAATTCTGCCGTCGGGCAAATATATGCCGTCAAAATAGTCTACCTTCTCGTTGAAGGACGGCGTGAGGGTGCGCGTTTTGCCCGTTGTTGTGTCCAGCTCATCGAGGCGGAAATACATTTTGTCGTCGATTGTGGAGAAGAGAATTTTTTTGCCGTCGAAGGAAATGTCGAGGTCGGCAATTATGTTATTCTTTGCGGGCTTGAACATAAGCGTTCTCTCCTGCGGTTTTGCGGGGTTGAAAGAGAAAAGCTCGTCTTTGTAGGAGTCGCAAATTTTGCGGTCTCTGGCGATATCGGTATATTTCCACGGCTGGCACGCGAGCGTGGAATTACCCTGCCAGTTGTTGGGCAGACCGCGGCGCGAGGACCTGCGGTCGCGCTTAATCATCACCCAGTTGGGATATTTTTTCAGCAGCGGGTTGGCAAGCAGAGCCTTGTCTGCAAAACTTTTGAATTTTGAAGCATCTGCCACGTATGCGCGTTGGTTCTTTTGAACTTGGCGCAGCGCTTCCGCCTTTAGCGAATCCCAGCGCTTTTCCCACTGGGCAAGCTCGGCGAAAAGCGCGCCGTCTTTGTCGTATTCGGGATAGGTCTTCTTGATGTCCTG
>DAVZIV010000268.1:0-2395 GCA_052273125.1 Candidatus Merdousia sp.
ACTGTCAAAGCGGGGGAAATATTTCGCGGACGCGAAATCCCCTGCACCAATTCAATAAAAACCCGACATCAGCATAGCGGCGAACACGGTGATAATGCCGGCTATCAATATGGCAATTCCGCCCATTGCGCCCTCTATTTTTCCCATCTCAAACGCCTTCGACGTTCCTATTACATGGGAGCAGTTGCCTATCGCAAGACCTTTTGAAATAGGGTTTGTTATTTTGAACGTTTTGCAGACCCATTCGGCCGTTATGTTGCCGAAAATGCCAGTCATCACAATTACGACAACCGTTATTTCGCGCACGCCGCCAAGCTCTTCGGAAAGCGAAATTCCAATCGGCGTTGTGATTGATTTAGGCAGCATTGTCACGTACTGCCAGTGTTGCAGCCCGAAAAGCGCGGCAATGCACAGTACGCCGACCATTCCCGCAATCACGCCCGCCGTAACCGAAATGAAAATCGCCGCGCAGTGCTTTTTCACAAGTTCAATTTGTTCGTAGAGGGGCAGGGCAAGCGCGACCGTCGCGGGGGCAAGCAGATACGTTATGTAGTTTGAGCTTTGCGCGTATTTTTCGTAGGGAATATCCAAAAGCCAAATGAACGCGGCGGCAATCAGCGCGCCTATCAAAATGGGGTTGAAAATCGGACTGCGGAACTTTTTCAGAAGCCAGCTGCCGACGAGAAACGCGACGCAGTTGAGCGCGACTCCCCAGTAGTCGGAATTTAAAATAATGTCTCTCATTTTGACTTCTTTTCTATTATTTTTTGTGAAACTTTGCCGGTCATAACCGCACAGAGTATCGTGGTGAAGAACACCGCCGCGCAGATTGGCGCAAGCATTATTTTTGCCTCGTTTGCGTATGCGCTGATGCCCACGGCCGGCGCAACAAACATTACGGGAAACACCGCAATCAGCAGCCCCGCGGTTTGGCGTATGTGGTCGGGCTTTACAATTCCCGCGCACAGCAGCGCAAACAGCAGCGCCATTCCGATGAGGCAGGCGGGCACGGGTATGCCCAATAGCGCCTTCACCGCTTCGCCGAAAAACGCGCAGCCGAAAATTACGGCGATTTGGAATACAATCTTTACGCAGTCCATAATTTGAAGAATCAAAATCCGTCAGCGTGTCCGAGTGTCGGCGCAAGTCAAATATATTCTGTAGCGGCATTTAATCGGTCTTGCGCGTTTATGTTCTTGACTAATGTCTCTGTCGGCGCGACTATTCTCGGGAGATATGTGCAGCTTTTCGGCGGCATTTTCAGCCATTTAACAAACAAAACATACTTATGAAAAACATCAAAAACACAACGGCTCTGATTTGCGCGGTACTTTCGTCTTCCTGCGCGGGAACGGATTCCTCCGTATCCAGAGGCTTTCCGCAGGCGACGATTTCAAACGGCAAAATCGAGGCGGTGCTTGCCGTCGATACCGGCAGACCCGACAACTTCTACCGCGGGCAGCGCTTCGACTGGTCGGGCGTAATCTACTCGCTGAAATTCGACGGGCACGAATATTTCGGCGAATGGTTCAGCAATTTCGACCCGTATTTTCACGACACCATTTGCGGCCCCGTCGAGGAATTTACGCAAATCGGCTACGAAAAAGCCCCCGTCGGCGGCGAATTTCTCAAAATCGGCGTCGGCGTTCTGCGCAAAAATGCCGATACCGAGTACACGTTCCGCGTGCCTTACGAAATTGTAGACGGCGGCAAATGGACGTGCAAGGTCGGCGCAAAATCCGTCGAGTACAACCAGAAGCTCGACAGCAAAATCGCCTGCTACGACTACACTAAAGTTGTGGAACTTGTCGACGGCGCGCCCGTGATGAAAATCCGCCATATTCTCAAAAATACGGGCAAGACGCCTATCGAAACGCTCGTCTACTGCCACAATTTCTTTATGCTCGACGGCGAAAAAACCTCTCCTGCAATTTCGCTAAAATTCGCCTACGAGCCGCGCGACCCCGAGCTTGTGCGCGACCCCGACGGGCTTTCCGTTCTCAAGGGCGACACGCTCTCGTTCACGCGCCAATCCGTTCCCGCCGACAACATTCTTTACCGCGGCTTGAAGGGGTTAGACAAGGTTGAAAATTACGACTTTGTTTTAAGCAACTCGAAGACGGGCGCGACAGTGCGCATAAAGGGCGACTCTCCGCTTGTAAAGGCGACGTTTTGGGCGTGCCACACGACGTACTGTATTGAGCCGTTTACGAAGATTTCCATTCCTGCCGGCGGTGAGTATTCGTGGGTGAATACGTACGAGTTTTCCTCCACAAAATAAAGGGCTATCAATATTGAGTTGATACGGCGTTTCGTTTTTGCGCGGCAGTAGTCATGTACTAAATGCACACTCCTACCGCCTCGCAAAAACAAAGCCACCGTCTGAATCTCAATA
>DAVZIV010000269.1:0-2385 GCA_052273125.1 Candidatus Merdousia sp.
TCGCCGCGCCAAAAGAATCGAAACCCGCCGAGCGGGTTCACTGTCAAAGCAGAGGGGATATTTGCGGAGCAAATGCCCCGCGCCACAAGATGGAAGCGCACCTGCGCCCGCGCCACAAGATAAAAAATTTAGAAGATGACTTGGAGTTGAGCCAATACGGTGTTGTTTGTGAGGGTATCGGCGACGGCGGGGTTTGAGCCGCTTTCGTAGTAGCCGTATTCGTAGCCGAGGGATGTTTTGATTGAGTCGCTAAAGTAGATGTTGAAACCTACGAAGACCGTTTTTGCTTCGTTGAAGTAGCAGGTTGTTCCCGCGGAGGAAACGGCGACGCCCATAGTGTCGGCACTTACATAAGAGAGCCTCAAAACGGGTTCTATTGCGCCAATCTGACCGTCGAGGTCAACCTTGTATGCCAAAATCAGGTTCGCGCCGAGCGGGTTTGCGGACTGGTTGAAGCCCTTTGCGTTTTCAACGCTCTGGTAGAACATTTCCGCGACCGCCGAAAATTCGCCGTATTTGAGCTTGAGATAGGGATTTAAGCCCCAAATTTCGCTCTTTTGGCTCGTGGTGCTGAGCGTAAATCCCTTGGAGGCGTAGCCGAGATTTACGCCGAAATCGTAGTTGAAATTTTTTCCGTCAAGCTCTACGAGGTTTTTGTAGCCCACCGAAATGTAGTAGCTCAAGCCGCTGTTGGAGTTGATGTTGTTTATAAGCTCGTTCTTGTTGCCTTCGGTGATTTCGGAGGTGATTGCCGCGCCGTAGTAAAGCCCTTCGACTTGCGGAATTTCGCCGTCCCAGAAAATGCCGACGGTTCTGCTGCCGAAATACTTGTTGGCGCTGTTTGAAAAGCCCGTGTGGGTGAAGAAGTTTGTTGCAACGGAATGGTCTATTGCCAAGAGGGCGAAGTCGTCGGTGGTTTGTTCAATGCCCATATTGGATTTGCGCAGACCTATTTGGAGTTCGCCGTTCACGTAGTCTATATCGACTTTCTTTGAAATTACAACTTTGTCGAGGTAGTTGCGCTTGTCGCCGTCCGAGCCGAAGTCCATAACAAGCGTGGCTGTCCAGCCGTGGCCTACGTCGGCGTGAAGACCGACTTTTACATACCTGAGCTCGAAGCCACTGATTTGGTCCATAGACGCCGAGCCAGACGAAATGGAATTGTCCGCCCATTTGAACCAGCCCTGAATTCCGCCGAAGAGTTTTATGGATTTTGTGCCTTTCGATGCGGGGGTCACGGCAACCGATTCCTTGGCTATTTGCGTGGCTTCCTGTCTTGTGAGCATTCCCTTTTTTACGAGGGTTTCAAGCAGGGCTTTGTCCTGCGCCAAGAGTGTCGCCGAACTTGCGATTGCGGCTGTGAGAATTGTAAAAAACTTCTTCATAAATGAAATATTTAGCGGATCAATATCACCGATATTGCATAAAATGCAAGTTTTAAATGTCCTATTTTCGGCGGTCAGTTTTTTCTGAAGCCTATGAGGTATTCAGTGTTGCCGTCGCCGCCCTTGATGGGGGAGGGAATCAGCCCGAAAATTTCAAGTTCGCTGCAATATTGTTCGGCATAGTTCTTGATTTTTTCCACGGCGGCGAGCAGGGTTTCTTCGTCCCTTATTATTCCCTTGTTGCGGCGCATTATTTTCGGCGAAGTTTCAAATTGCGGCTTTATCAGGCATACCATTTTGCATTTCGGCTTGAGCAGAGGCACGAGAAACGGCAGGATTTTTTCAAGCGAAATAAAGGAGAGGTCTGCGCAGATGAAGTCGAAGAGCGCTCCGTCGAAAAACTCGGGTGTGAGCGAGCGCACGTCGGTCTTCTCGAAGTTGGAGACGCGCGGATCGTTTGCTATTTTTGCGTGCAGCTGCCCCGAGCCTATGTCCACGCACACGCTTTCCGCCGCGCCGCGCTGGAGGGCGCAGTCGGTGAAGCCGCCCGTAGACGCGCCCGCGTCGAGAATCCTCAAGTCCTGCAGCGATATCGAAAATTCGTCGAGAAACGCCTCGAGCTTTAATCCCGCGCGCGAAACGTACCTCAAGGCTGCGTTGTTTTCGGCAATTTCAAAAACGGTGTCTTCGGGAAATTTGCGCGACGGTTTGTCTACTGTCTGCCCGTTTGCAAAAACCTTTCCCTCTTCTATTATGGCTCTGGCTTTTGAGCGGCTGTTTGTCAGTTTTGCCTCAAGTATAAGCTCGTCGGCTCTTTTCATTTTGTCTTGGGTTTGAACATTACCTGAATGTATTCGGTTTTCGGCGCGGTCTTTTTTTCGGTCAGAGAGCGCCCGACGGAAAGCAGATTCCAGAATAAAATCAGCGTTCCCGCAACGAAAGCGGCGGTCAAAAACGCGCCGACAACCGCCCTGAAGTAGTCAGACGGGCGCTTTTTGCC
>DAVZIV010000270.1:0-2378 GCA_052273125.1 Candidatus Merdousia sp.
CATTTTTGACGTCGTAGCCGAACTCGCGCTCAACGCGCAGGACGTCTTCATTTCGCCGTAGAGTTTTATGCGTTCGACAGCGGCGGCTTCGTCGGTTCTGCCCTTTGTGGCATTGTAGCGCGGCTCGAATTTGCCCGCCGAAAACATCGACTCCTCAAGCGCGGCGTGAATGACGTCGTCGGCAATTATGTTGTTGCGCGCGATTATAAAGGCAAGGCGCGAGAATATCGGGTTGTCCGTATAATAGTAGCGGCGATAGGACATATGGGAAGAATAGTCCTTGCGCACGCGGTCGTAAAGCGCCAGTGCGGCGTCGTCATAGGGAGCGAAGTAAAACGGCTCTTCCGCCATTCTCCCGAGGGGCTTTATCTTGAGCGAAAGCTCGTTTTTGCCCTGAGTTAAGTCGCACTCGTAAACGAAGATGGGAACGTCCTTGTACTTTGGGGCGTCGGCCTTGGGCTGCAAAACCTTTCCGTTTAGACGCACTTCCATATTGCAGGTAGAACCCGCAGTGAAGACGAATTTGCGCGGGGTGTCGGCGGTTATTTCGCGGTAGAGAAACACTGCGCCGCCGTTGAGCAGGCGCGTGTTTACCGAATGCAAAGCAAACGGCTCGGCGTCGCGTATGTCTACGGTTTTCCAGAGCGGCTCGCGCCCGAAAACGAATTTGTCCGACGGCTTGTTGTTGACGGGATCGGCAAACTTTATTGTGTTCTTGCGGAAACCCTCGAAATATTGCGAGACCTTCCATTCGCCGAATTTCAAACCAGCGTTTTTCGCCTTTTGGGCGTCCGCCCATTTCAGGTAATTTTCGCGCGTCTTAAGGATTGTATCTTGGAACGAATCCCCCTTTGAATAAAGGGAATCGGCTGCGGCTGCGGCGAATGCCGAAACCGCGCATAGCGCCAACGAGACAAAAGAAACTACAAGTTTTTTCATAATTGATCTCCCATTTTGTGCGTGAAAACTACAAAGTTTCCCCCCATCAAGTCTTTATTTGCCTGAAAGGTCTTTGAACATTTCAAAAGCCTCGGCGGGCTTGAGACCGTTGTGAACCACGCCGCGAACCGCCTGAATCATCGCTTCGGGATTTGTGGACTGGAATATGTTTCTGCCCATATCTACGCCGCGCGCACCGCTTGAAATGGCCTTGTAGGCGAGTTCGAGAGCCTCGTCTTCGGGAAGCTTCTTGCCGCCGGCAATGACAATCGGAACGGGGCAGCCCGCCACGACGCGCTCAAAACCCTCTTCGCAATAGTAGGTCTTTACGAACGTTGCGCCGTTTTCGGCACAGACGCGCGAAGCCAAGCCCAAATAGCGGGCGTCGCGGGCGAGGTTTTTGCCGACCGCCGTCACGCCGAGGGTGGGGATTGAATACTTTGCGGTGAAGTCGGCGCAGCGGGCGAGGTTTTCTATTGTCTTTGCCTCGAACGTGCCGCCGACAGCCACCATGGGCGCTATTGCCGCGGCGTCGAGCTTAACGGCGTCTTCAATGCCGACGAGCGTTTCGTTGTTGAGATCCGTCAAAATTGTCGAACCCGCGCTGAAGCGCAAGGCCACGGGGACATTGCACGTGGGGGGAACGACCGAGCGCAGCGTGCCGCGCGTGCACATAATGCAGTCGGCGTACTTGATGAGGGGGACAATCGTCAAATCCATGCGCTCGAGGCCGCTTGTAGGCCCCATAATGTAGCCGTGGTCGAACGCCAACATCACGGTGTTGCCGCTCTTGGGGTCGAATATGCGCGAGAGCCTTGCCTTCACTCCCCAGTCGAGGTTTTCAGCGCCCTTCATGAAGAAGCTTTCGTTCTTTGTTTCAATACCAATGCCGTAGTTCTTTGCGGCTATGTTTCCTTCTGCGTCTGCCATAATATTTTCCTTTTGAAGAATGTTGTTAAATGTTTTTTACTATTTTTTGAAGGCGTCGGCAAACGCCCTGAAAATCATTGCATTGGATACCGCACCGGGGTCGAGCGTGCCGACGGATTCGTCGCCCGAATTGCGCGCGCGCCCGAATTTAGCCTTTAGATTGACGGTGTTTTTCGCGCCCGCGTCGGCTGCGTCGGCCGCGGCGTCGAGGGCTTCGGCAACCGTCGGCTTGCCCGCCATTGCAAGCACTGCGGGAATGAGGGCGTCGAAGCAGGTTTTGTCGCCCACGTCGCCCTTTACGACATCGCGCATTGAATCAAGCCCGGTTTTGAATGCCGAGGCAAGCGCTGCGGCGTCGAGCGCCTGCGCGCCGTCGGCAATGCCGTCGGAGACGCCCATCAAAAACGAACCGTAAATGGAGCTTGTCGAGCCGTTGGAATTCGACATCGCCGCCATGCCCGCGTCGAAAAACGCGTCCTTGAGATTTGAGGCCGCCTGAAGCGAATTGT
>DAVZIV010000271.1:0-2375 GCA_052273125.1 Candidatus Merdousia sp.
CGTCTTTTGTTTCGTCGGGGATTTTTGCCGTTTCTATGGCAAATGCAATCTTTGCGCGTTTGTCGGCGGCCATGTAGGAGGCTTTTTCGGATAGGGTTTGCAGCAGCAGGATTTCGCCCTTGTCGCCTGCTTCGGCGCCGCGAAGGGTTATTGCCAAATCGAGGTCGAACGCGTTTTGCGGCGACTGCGCGAGGGCGAATTTCTTTGCCTGCACAAAATTGCCCAAAGTTGTGAAATTGTCCATCACGGTCTTTGAGGCAAGCGCCGCGGCGTCGAACTTTTCGGCCGCCTCTGTGTTGAGGAATGCCGCTATTTTTTTGTCGAATGGCAGGGTCATTCTTGCGAGGTTTGCAAGGGTGTCCGCCTGCGATTTGGCGTTTATTTTCTCGGGCGAAAATTCCGCAAATTCGGCGAGGCAGTCGAGGTTCGAAATGTCGATTTTTACAATCGATGCCATAAACACGGCGTTGTCGGCGGCGCGGTATGCCGACGCGGCCGTTTTGGCAAGCGCGGCGTTGCGCTTTTTTACGTCGGCTATTTGCGCGGCTATTGCAACGGCGGCTTTCAGCGACGTTTTCCGCGCAGCCATATTTTCGGCGAGCATTGCGGTGAGGTCGTCGCGCTTTTGGGCGTTTGTTATTTTTGAAATGACGGCGAGCGTGGCGGGGTATTTATCCGTGCGTCCGAGGGTTTTGGCGAGCGCCGGGAAGACGGACTCCAGCGCCGCAGAGGAGTTTATTTGCGAGAGCGTCTGGATTGCCAAGTCGTAATTGGCGGAGTTTGCCGCCGCCGCGGCGAGGATTGCGTACGACTTTTCGCGCAGGCTCGCCACGCTGATTGTCGAAGCCTTTGCTATTGCCGCCTTGAGAATTTCGGCAAATTCGCCGCCGCCCGCCGCGCCGATTTTCTCTGAAACCGCCAGTATTTCGCCCGCTTTGGAAATGTCGGTAAAACGCGCGGCTTTGCGGGATTGTTCGAGAAGTCTTTTGCAGTCTGCGTCTGAGAGTGAAGCCGTTTGGCTTGCGCTCGGTTGGACGGTTTTTGCCGCGGGCTTTTCGGCTGGCAGCTTGACCGAGACGGGCAGCTTCGCGAGAATCGACTCCTTTTGACTGGGCGTGAGTGCGTTGGTCTTGATTGTCTCCTGCGCCAGCGTTTTCACCGCCGCCGACGGGTTGTCTGAAAGCGCCGCCACAAGCCAAGCGCGTTTTACGGGGGCGAGTTCGGGTGCCAGAGACGCCGCCAGCGCGGGTATCATTTTTTCCGAAATTTCTTCGACGGGGAATTTCCCGAGCAATACGCCCTTTTCCGATACGAGGCGCAATGCTATTTGGCTCGACGGGTAGTCTTTAGTTATTCCCCCTATTTGCGCGGCTATGGCGCGGAATTTTCCGAGCGCGTCGGCCGTTTTGAAGTTCTTGGTATCCGCAAGGGCGCTTTCGCTTTCGATCGCCGCCTTGACGTACTGCGCCGACGCCTTTTTGTCGTCGGTTTGGCTTTTGAAGCATGCCGTCAGCAGCGCGCAAACGGCTAATATTGTTAATATAAACGCTTTTTTCATAAACTTGGATTTTGTCAACGCCTGTCGTTTGCGGCGGCAAGCAGGTACAGCAGCCAGCCCAGCGACGAGACGAAAGCCGCAACATACGTAAACGCAGCCGCGTTGAGCATATCCGCAACGCCCGAGGCCTCCCGCGAATTTGTTATCCCGAGGCTGCCCAGATACACCTTTGCCCGCCTCGAAGCGTCGAATTCTACGGGCAGGGTAACGAGCTGGAATACTGTCAAAACCAGATAGATTGCCACCGCCACATACAGCGTTGTCATGCTGTGGAAAAGGAAGAAGCCGCCAAGCATTACAAAGGGCAGCAACTGGCACGCGAAATTCGTAACGGGCACGAGCGCCGCGCGGAGGTTCAGCGGCATATACTTTTGCGCGTGCTGCACGGCGTGTCCTGCTTCGTGCGCGGCGACGCCTATTGCGGCGATGCTCGTGCCGTAGTAGTTTTCGCGGCTGAGGGCAAGCTCGCGCGTCGTCGGGTTGTAGTGGTCGGTGAGCGTGCCGTTTACGGGCTTAATTTTCACGCCCGCAATTCCCGCGGCGCGCAGTACGGCTTCGGCGGCGTCTCTGCCCGTCAGCCCGCTTTGGTTGGGCATTGACGAATATTTTTTATATGCGGAGGCAATGCGGCTTTGGGCGAACATTCCCACGATTATCGGTATTAGTACAAAGAGTAAAAAGTTCATGTCCCTTTCCGACAGTTTACAGGTTGGCTTTGTTCCTCGATACGTAGCGCACTACGTTGAAGAGGCGGTGCTTTTTCAGCGTGGAAGTTTTTTTGAAGTCGGCCGAAATTTTCGGGAAAAACACGTCGCCG
>DAVZIV010000272.1:0-2363 GCA_052273125.1 Candidatus Merdousia sp.
CTCTCGCTAAGCCGCGCGGACAAAAAATAACGCCGGAATATTTTTTGCCGAATATTTCCGCAAAACACGTTGTCTAATAAAAACTATACAAAGGAAAATTATGGATTACAAATTTAAGGCAGAAGTAAAACAGGTGCTGGACATAGTTGTAAACTCGCTCTACACCGACAAGGAGATTTTCGTAAGGGAACTTGTATCAAACGCCTCCGACGCCTCGGGCAAGGAGCGTTTCAACGAGCTTGCAAAGGGCGGCGCAGCCCCCGCGCTTGAAATAAAAATCACCACCGACGAAAAGGCGAAGACATTCGCCATTGAAGACTTCGGCATAGGAATGACGCGCGAAGAGCTGCTGCAAAACCTCGGCACTATTGCGCATTCGGGGTCGAAGGCGTTCGTCAAGGCGCTCAAGGAAAACAACGGCAAAATTCCCGAAGGGCTAATCGGTCAGTTCGGCGTGGGCTTCTACAGCGTGTTTATGGTCGCCGACAAGGTCGACGTCTACACGAAGACAAACGACTCAGCAGGCCAGCACTGGTCTTGCGACGGCTCGGAAAACTTCACCGTTGAAGACTTCGACAAGCCCGAGCGCGGCACAAAAATAGTGGCAAGCCTCAAAGACGAATACAAAGAATTTGCATCGAAAGAGCGCATCAAGGCAATTCTTGAAAAGTACAGCGCGTTTGTGGATTTCCCCGTTTCGGTGGACGGCGAAAAGCTCGAGACAAAGCAGGCAATTTGGCTGAAGTCGAAATCCGAACTGACAAAGGAACAGTACGACGACTTCTACAAATTCTTCGCGCGCTCGTACGCAGCCCCGCTCGACTACGTTCATTTCAAGTCCGACGCCCCCATAGAAATGAACGCCCTAATCTACATTCCCGCGGAAAATCCCGAGGCAATGGGCTGGGGCAAATGCGAGCCGCAGGTGAGCCTCTATTGCAAGAAGGTGCTCATTGACCCCGAACCCCAAAACCTCTTCCCCGAATGGATGCGCTTTGTAAAGGGCGTTGTGGACAGCTCCGACATTCCGCTTAACATCTCGCGCGAAAGCATGCAGGACAGCTCGCTTACGGCAAAAATCGGGCGCGTAGTCCAGAAGAAGTTCATAAAACACCTCGCCGAAACGCTCAAGAGCGACCCGAAAAAATACGACGAATTCTTCAAAAAATTCGGCAAATTCATAAAAGAAGGCGCGTCGATAGACTTTGAAAACAAGAAGGAGCTCGTAAAGCTTTTGCGCTTCCAGTCGAGCCTCTTTGAAAACGGCGACTACGTATCGCTCGAAGACTACGCCGCCAGAATGAAAGAGGGGCAGGACGCCGTATACTGCGCTTTCGGCGCCGACAGAAACGCCATAGAATCCGCGCCATACATAGAGGCGTTTAGGGCGCGCGGCTTGGAGGTTCTCTACCTCTACGAGCCAATAGACACATTCCTCATCGGCAACCTCGGCGAATTTGACGGAAAAAAATTCAAGAACATCGACAGCGCCGACATCAAGCTTGGCGACATTCCCGAAAAGTCGGACGAACAGCCGATGGAGGAATCAAAAGCCGACGCCCTCAAAACGTGGATTAAAGACTCCCTCGGCGACGGCGTAAAAGACGTGCTCACGAAAGGACGCCTTGTCGACAGCCCCGCCGCGGTGCTCAATGCCGATTCGCTCTCGCCGCAGATGAGGGCAATGCTCAAGGCAATGAATCCCGACTCGCCAATGCCCAAACCCGTCGTGGACTTTGAAATTAACACAAAAAATCCCGTGATTAAGAATCTGGAAAAACTCAGGGAAACAAAGCCCGAACTTGCAAAGCTTGTGTTAGAGCAGGTTTTCGACAACGCAATGCTCGGCGCGGGACTGCTTGAAGACACAACGCAGATGTCCAAAAGGCTCAACGAAATTTTTGCGAAAATATTTTAGCAAAGATTGCCGAAACACAGGCCTCTGAAAATTTCGGCGCGCGGAAAATCCTTCTCCGCGCGCCGTTTTTTTGCCCGATTTAACCCAAGAAGAACAAACCGGCGCCGATTCCGCGCCAAGCGGCACTTTAAAAATCTGCGTTTTCAGGGCGAGCCCCGCCCGTTTTATTCCGCGCGAACGCGCGCCGCGCCAATAAAAAGCTTGCGCACGAACGCGCAAAACTGTACGTTTGGCGCGTTTTCTATGAATCGGCGAAGTATATTTTTTCTGATAAGGCGCAACCCGATACTGTTCGTGTTTTCGGCGGTGTTTTCGTTTGCGGTAGTCGCCGCGACTGTGTCTGGAATGGCGTGGTACGCATACGTCCTCTACGCGCGCTCAATAACGCATAAAATGCTCTCCGACATAACGGGCGCCGAACCCGTGATGGAACGCTTTGCAATAA
>DAVZIV010000273.1:0-2341 GCA_052273125.1 Candidatus Merdousia sp.
GAGTTGATGTGCGACAGATTCATAATAATAAATCAGGGGATGATTGTCGCAAGCGGCACTTCGAATTCCCTGCGGAAGGACTTTGTGCCGTTCGACAGGTACTCCGTGGTTCTGCGCCGCCCGCCCGAAATCTTTGCCGCGCAGCTGGCGGCGGTCTCGGGAAATTCGACCGTGGAAAAGTCGCGCGACTTGGGCGACGGCTGCTTCGAGTACATTCTGCGTTCCCCGCTTGATTCTGGTTTGGGCGCGTCGATAATATCCGAATTTTCAAAGGACGCCTCCAACGGGCTGCGCGAAGTCAGCTTTAAAAAGCCGTCGCTGGAGGAAATCTTTATGGCCGCCACGCGCAGGAGCTGGGAAAAGGTCATAGAAAACACTGCTTCCGCCGCAAAGGAGGGCGAATGAGAAAATTTATAATACTTTTGCGCCACCAAATCTGGCTGATGGCAATTTCGCCGTCCACATATTTTGCGTGGTTTTTGTTTTTGTGCTTTATGGCGGTTGCATTTTTGCTCGCCATACGCGATGTCGGGCTTGAGCCGTCGAAAAACTCCCCCGTGGAGATGTTTTTGAGCGTCTTTTGGGTGCCCGTGCTGTTTATGGTTCCGCTGCTTACAATGCGCAGCCTCTCCGACGAACTGCGCAGGGGAACGCTTGCAAGCCTGATGACTACCGCCGTTTCGGCGTGGCAGGTGGTGCTTTCCAAATTTCTGGCAAGCTATCTTTTCTATGTGCTGATTTGGCTTTCAACGCTCTCCTTTGCCGCGATTTCATGCGTGTACATTCCGCATGTCGGGGCAAAGGATATGTTCGAGATCTCCCAGCTTTTTTCGGGCTACGGCTTCGTGTTCCTCACGGGGGCTATGTACATTGCCGTGGGCATATTTTCAAGCTCGCTCACGCGCACGACGCTCGTTGCGGGAATGCTGTCTTTCGGAATGCTTTTCTTCCTCATAATAGGGGCGGGGCTTGTCGAGAGCGTGCCCGTGCCCGACGGGGCGATGTCCCGAGCGGCGGCGCGAATGGTCGAATACCTGCACACGTTCAGGCAGCTCGACGATTTCAACAACTCCCTTGTGGACACCCGCGCGTTCTTCTTTTACATAAGCTCGACGTTTATGCTGCTGGCGCTGACGTCGCTGATAACGGAGTCGAAAAACAGGTAGCATGAAATTTTACGATTTTAAAACGGCAACGCGCGTGCGCAAAGTGAATTTGTGGCTGCAAATTCTGCTGGGCATATCGCTTTATCTGGGGCTGAATTTTCTGGCGGCGCGCCACTACACGCGCTGGGATTTTTCGGAATCGCGCAAAAATTCGCTCTCTCCCGAAACGGTTGCGTACGTGAAAAACCTCAAGACGCCCGTGGATATTTTCGTAGTGCTTTCGACGCGCAACCGCTCGAACGAAAACGTAGACGTGATAAACGATTTGCGCTCGTTCCTGCGCCAGTACGAATATGTATCGCAAAAGCCCAACAAGATTGCCGTGCGCATTGTGGATTCGACGGTCGAAAACCAGCGGGCTGAAAACCTCGTAAAACGCTTCGGTGCGAACATTGAAAATTCTGTCGTAGTTGCGGGGAAGTCGCGCTTCAAGGTGGTGCCGATTTCCGAATTCTACACCAAGATTGACGAAACCCACAAGAAGTTCAACGGCGAAACACTCACGACATCGGCAATTCTCGACGCCTCCGCCGACAGGCAGCCAAAAATATACTTCCTCAAGGGGCACGGCGAGCTCGGCTACGCCAACACAAACCCGATCTACGGCTTGTCGGAATTCGGCAGGGCGCTTCAGGCGCGCAACTACCGCACGGACACCCTCGACTTGAGCGAAACCGCCGGTCGCCTGCCCGACGACGCCGACATGGTAATTGTCGCCGCGCCCAAGGCGTCTTTTCTGCCCGTCGAAATAGAGGCGCTGCGCCGCTATCTGCTAAAGGGCAACGGGCGCGTGATTGTGTTCCTGCGCACGGGTTCGGCATGCGGGCTCGAGGACATTTTCTACGAATGGGGGATTCTCTCCGACGATATGCAGGTGATCGACACGGGCGGCGATTTTGAAAGCTCCGACGGCGACTTGATTGCCAGAACTTTTCCCGAAAATTCCCACCCCGTTGTAAAGTACCTGATTTCGGCGGATATGCCCGTTCAGTTCGGTTCTGTTCGCCCCGTGCGTCAGGATTTGGGGGCGGCGGCGGACGATTCCATAAAGCTTTCGCCGCTAATCTTAAGCTCGCCTTCAAGCTGGGCTGAACGCTACTACAATTCGCCGAATCCCCGCTACGACGAATCCACAGACTTGGCCGGACCCATTCCCCTTGCGATGATATCCAGCC
>DAVZIV010000274.1:0-2337 GCA_052273125.1 Candidatus Merdousia sp.
AGCGGGGGAAATATTTTGCGAATGCAAAATGCCCTGCGCCAAAAGAAGGAAGCGCACCTTGAATAAAAGCCAACTTCGCCCACTGACAAAGCGGGGGAAATATTTTGCGAATGCAAAATGCCCTGCGCCAAAAGAAGGAAGCGCGCCTTGAATAAAGCCCAACTTCGCTCACTGACAAAGCAGGGCAAGTATTTGCGGAGCAAATGCCCTGCGCCAAAAGATAAAAGTCCGATTTTATGAAAGAGGTTCGGATTTTTCTTTGATAAGTCGGAAGGGAATGAGTAGAATGGGGATTATGAGAATGCTGTAATACTTGAAATGTACTGTCGGAGCTTTGGCTTTGTCAACTGTCGCTTGCGCGGCAAACGTGAAAATTGAAAACGGAAAGCTTTCGGTGGAGTTCGATTCGCGTGGAAATTTGGCTTCGCTTAAAAACAAGGCTACAGGCGAAGACTACGCAGGCGGGCAGGGTCTGTGGCGGATAGTCTACCAAGAAGGCGACAGCTTGGAGGAGGCTTTCGACTCGGAAAAGGTTTCCGTGCGAGTGGGAAAAAAGTCGGACTCACAAATAACGTTGAAATACGGCGGCGCATTTCCCGTCTAAGTTTCGTGCTTTCTGACGGCAGAGGAAGTGCGCTTCAAGGCGACGGTGGAAAACGCGTCGAAGGATTTTGTCTTGAGGGAATTTCAGTTCCCGATGCTCAAAAACGCAGCCGTGCCCAATTCCGCGCAGTGCGTAAACTCGGGCGGCGGCGGTACGCTGATTCCGAATTTGCGCAAATATGTCGCGGGGGCGGATACGGGCTACAAGGCGCGCGACGACATATCGCTTGAGCGCTACTCCCAATACCCGATTTCGCGCACAATGAATATGTATGTGGTTCAAAATCCCAAAGGAGCGTTGTATATGGCGGGAGTTTCCGGAGACAGCCAACTCACGCTTCACTACGCGCGCTACCGCAAGGAAGCTTCGGTTCTGAAATATCTGGATTTGGGGTTCGTAAAGTACCCGTTCATAAAAAGCGGGGAAAGGTTTTCGACGGGCGAATTTTCCGTCACCCCGATTGCTGGAGACTGGCGAAACGCTGCGCGCCTCTACGCGGCGGCTCTGAAAGATTGCTTTGCCACCCCCGAGACTCCGCAGTTTGTGTCGAATATGAACGGCTGGCAGCGCGTCATTATGCGCCACCAGTACGGAAAAATTTTGCACCCCTACAAAGACCTCGCCGACAAAATAGGCAGGGCGGGGCTTGAGTGCGGCATAGACACCGTGCTGCTTTTCGGCTGGTGGAAAGAGGGAATGGACGCCGGCTACCCGAGCTATTCGCCCGAAACGTCTCAGGGCGGCGACGCCGAACTTCGCAGACAGATTCAAAAGATTCATTCCGCGGGCGGCAAAGTTGTGCTCTACTTCAACGGACAGCTCATAGACGTGTCAAGCCCGTTCTTTAAAAGCGGGGCGGGGCGGGGCGGCGCATATGCGTGAAAAATTCGGATATGTCCGAACATCTCGAGCGCTATCCGTTCGGCGGCGACGGCACGGGGCTGCGCGTCTTGGGGCACAAAACTTTCACAACCGCCTGCCATGCCACAAAAGAGTGGGAGGAAGTTCTCAAGGGATACGTAGACAGGGCGCTATCTCTCGGCGTAGACGGCGTTTTCTTCGACCAGATGGGCAACGGCGGAAGGGTTTGTTGGGACGCATCGCACAACCATAAAGTTCCGTGCACCGACACAATGAAATACAAGGCTCAAATACTCGCCAAAATTAGGGCTTACATAAAGGCGAAGAATCCGAACGTGGCTTTCGGCACTGAATACGCAGGCGTCGCCACCACGCCGCACATCGATTTTGTCCATTCCTGCGGACACGCCGACTACTATGCCGTCGCGGCAAAGACGGCGGATTCAAAACCCGAAATGCGCTACGTTCCGCTGTTTAAGTACGCATTCCCGAAAACAAAAATGTCGGACAGAACAATCCGCGACGATACCGACATTCCGCGCCGTCTCAACCGCTGTCTTATGTGGGGGCTTACCAGCGATATCGAAATATACCGCTGCCGCGGAATCGTAGACGACGCCCCGAATTACAAAGCCTATCTGAAAAAGGCGGACGCCCTGCGCGACAAATACCGTACCCTGATTCTAAACGGCATTTACAGGGATTGCGATTTGGCGGAAGTTTCCGACAAATCCGTAGAATATACAACCTTTGAAAACGACACCCAAATTGCCGTTTTGCTGACGGATTCGCGCAGGGACGACCCCGCAAAGTTCAGGGTTCGCGTCCGCGGCGGGAGCTTTGTCGGGGCTGATTCAATCGGCGGCGCGGAC
>DAVZIV010000275.1:0-2321 GCA_052273125.1 Candidatus Merdousia sp.
TTGACTTGCTCAAAAAATTGAGCAACTATTTGCGCATTACGATACGAAAGTATAGTAGTAATTTCTCATGTGTGTTGCGCCGCGCGAAAAAAATTTTTTCGCGCGGTGTCTTTTTTTCTCAATGCGTTAAATTGCGACGGCGTTTTTCCGAAGTATTATTTTTGACGTCGCCGCTTTATTGTGGTTGACTATTGCGCGCAAACGTTAAAACTTGGCGAATTTTATGGAGATATTGGTTTACGGCTTTTTGGCTCTCGTATTCGGCGTATTCTTTTTGTCGATGACTCTGCGTCTGTTCCTGACGCCTTTCGACGACTTGTATTCCAATTTCAGGAACACAAAAGACACGGGCTTTGACCGCTTCAAGCGCGAGCTTCTTTTCAAGCGGATTTTTTCGGCGCTTTTGACTGCCGTTTTTCTGGTTCTTGCCGATGTTATTATTTTTTAGCGCGTCGGCGTTTTAGCCGGTGGCGGCATTTGTCCGTCCTGTTTTGCCCGCGAAATTGCCGCGTCTTGAATTTCCGTTAAACCCCGTTGTGAAAAAAATGCTTGACGCGTGTGTGGAATATCACAACATACGGGGGTTTAATAACAAGGAAAATCAATGTCGAACGAAAAAATATCCTGCACGCTTACAGTTCAAAACAAGATGGGCATTCACGCCCGTCCTGCCGCCATGGTCGTTCGCATTTCAAACAAATATCCCGATACCGACGTTTTTGTCGAAAAAGACGGCGAGGAAGTCAACGGAAAGAGCATTATGAGCCTTATGATGCTCGCCGCGGGGAAAGGCTCGGAAATCAAGTTCACCGCCTGCGGAAACAGCGCCGAAAAAATGCTTGCCGAAATTACCGACTTGTTCAAACGCAAGTTTGACGAGCAGGAATAACTTTTGCGCCTGCCGCGTTCCTGCGTCCCGTTTGCGAATTCGGCGCGCGTTCGGTTTTCTTTCGGCAAATTTTGTATTTTTGCCCTGCGCGTTTTGCTTTACATTTTCGGTTTTCGCGCTTGAATACGGCAAAAATTAAACGCGTATATGGGTTTGAAAATGTCGGATTCCGATAGAAAAATTACGGTTTACAGAATTGCGGCGATGTCGTTTTTCTTCATTCAGGGAATTGTTTTTTCCAGCTGGACCACGCGCATTGCCGACATCAGAACTGCGCTCAATCTCACCGAAATGCAGCTGGGCAGCATTCTCTTCGGTCCGCCGCTCGGGCAGTTGCTTACAATGCCTATTTCGGGTTATTTGGTCGCCCGCTTTTCGAGCAGGCGCTGCATTTTCTGCGGCGCGATTTTCTATCCGCTTTGTCTGCTGTTGATAAATGCGGCGAACTCGCTCACCCAGCTGTTTTTTGCCCTGTTGTGTTTCGGAATTTCGGCGAACATAAACAACATTGCAATCAACACTCAGGCTGTTTCCGTCGAAAAACTTTGCGGGCATTCCATAATGGGCGGAATGCACGGCACTTGGAGTTTGGCGTGTTTTTGCGGCGGAATGTTCACGCTTGCGCTATCGAAATTGGGTGTCGGCATAACGGCGCATTTTTGCATGACGATTTCCTATGCGGTGCTGAATCTGTGCATATTCGGCAGGCTTTTGTATCCTTATGACGCCGACATCAAGGCGAAGTCGCCCTCCGACGAGGGCAAGACGCGCGGAATGTTTTCGCCTACGCCGTTTATTTTATTGCTTGGCGTTGTCGCCTTTGCGTGCATGAGTTGCGAGGGCACTATGTATGACTGGAGCATTCTCTATTTTAGGGACGTTGTGAAAGTTCCGCCCGAAAACAGCGCCATAGGCTACATTTCGTTTATGTCGATGATGGCGCTCGGGCGTTTCAGTTCCGATTTCTTCGTCAACCGTTTCGGGCGCACCCGCGTATTGCAATTCAGCGGAATAACCGTTATGTTGGGGATGATGGCGGCGGTGCTCTTTCCGCAGATTCTCACGGCATCGTTGGGGTTTTTCTTTGTCGGAATGGGCGTCTCTGCGGTAATTCCAATTTGCTACTCCTCGGCGGGGCGCTCGCGCAGAATGCCTGCGGGGATTGCTATTGCCACGGTTTCAAGCATTGGCTTTTTGGGCTTTTTGATGGGCCCGCCGATTATCGGCTTTATTGCGGGAATATCGAGTTTGCGCTATTCATTTGCCACGATGGCGTTTGTCGGTCTTTTGGTGACCATTTTGGCGCCGTTTATGCGTTCGCGTCTCGACTAAAAAAACGCGCGAGGGCGCGCCCGCTCGGCGGGTTTCGATTCTGTAGCGCGGCGATGCGCGCAGCGCAAATCGCCGCTTTGTCAGTGAAAAAAGTTTAGGT
>DAVZIV010000276.1:0-2319 GCA_052273125.1 Candidatus Merdousia sp.
TTCTTATTTTGTCGCCCGTGGCTATGTTCGTGCTCACGAGCACGGGCTTTACTTCGACAGCCAGCGTTTTGCCGTCGCGCAGTATTTCAAGCGAGGCTTTCGGCCCGCCGTCGGCGGTGCGCCCCGAACCCATCGCCACTAATTCGGCAATGTCTTCAAAATTCTGCGCAGCTTTTGCGTCTATTGAAATTATTTTGTCGCCCGCCTTTATTCCCGCGAGTTTTGCAGGAGAGGGGAATTTTTCGCCGAAGGCGTCGGTTATTTCTGTTGTCGAGCCAACCACGGTTGTTTCCCACTGCGCCTGTTCGGGCACGCCCGTTATGTAGACTGCGACCGCAAGCACGAGCGCAAGCAGCAGGTTGAAAGCCGCGCCCGCCGCCGACACGCAGATTTTTGCAAGGCAGCCCGCTTTGGGGAGGTTTGCGGCAGCGTCGGCGTCTCCGGTTTCCTCGCCCTCGAGTTTCCCCAATGATACAAGCTGGGGAATCGCCACATAGCCGCCCAGCGGCAGGAGCGATACCGCGTATTTGCAGCCGTCTTTGCCGCGCCATTGAAACAGCGTCGGGCCGAAGCCAATCGAGAATCTGAGCACTTTCAACCCGAAGGCCTTCGCAGCCAGAAAATGTCCGAGTTCGTGGACGAAAATCGAGCCGCCGAAGAGCAGAATTACGGGCAGAAAACCCCACGTTCCCGAAAAGATTTCCATTTTAGCGTTCCAGTTTTTTCACAATCTCGGCGGCGTTGCGGCGCGCAAGGGCGTCGTATTCCAGCACTTCCTCCACCGACTGCGGGTCAACGTGTGCCGTTATTTCGAGCGTTTCGCCCACTGCGTCGGCTATTTTTATCCACGGAAGCCCGCCTTTGACGAACGCCGCAACGGCGACTTCGTTCGAGGCGTTGAAGCAGGTCGTAGCGGTGCCTCCAGTCTTTAGCGCGTTGAACGCGTGGATGAGACACGGGAAGCGCGACGTGTCGGGCGGGGCGAAGTCTATCTGCATCGGTTTCGTGAAGTCGAGCGTTTCAACTGCGGGCAGTCCGCGCTTTCCGTAGAGGAGGCTGTGCGATATTGCAAACGTCATCGACGGCGGCGAGAAGTGCGCCTTTATCGAGCCGTCCCTGAACTGCACCATTGAATGAACCAGACTCTGCTTTTGCACCACCACTTGGATTTGTTCGGGGCTTACGCCGAAGAGCCACTTTGCCTCTATGACTTCCAAGCCCTTGTTCGCCAGCGTTGAAGAGTCTATTGTAACTTTGGGCCCCATGCTCCAGTTGGGGTGTTTGAGCGCCTGCGCGGGAACTATGTTTTTCATCTGCTCGGGCGTGTAGTCGCGGAACATTCCGCCCGAGGCGGTTATCAAAAGTTTTGCGATGTCGTCTTTGCGCTCGCCCACAAGGCACTGGAAAATTGCGTTGTGCTCGCTGTCAAGCGGTAGCATTTCAACGCCAGCCTTTTGCGCCGCGCCCATTACGAATTTTCCCGCCATTACAAGAAGCTCCTTGTTGGCAAGGGCAATGTCCTTGCCCGCGGCAATGGCTGCGAGCGTCGGGCGCAGTGCCGAAGTGCCGACTACCGCGGCAACAACCGTGTCTATTTCGGGCAGTGTTGCCACCGTTGTAAGACCCTCCGTGCCGCAGAAGAATTTTACGTCTTCGGCAAACAGCCCCGAAGCTTTCGCTTTTTTGCAGGCGTCTTCGTCGTTTATTGCGACGTATTTCACGCCGAATTCAGCCGCTATTTTTGCGAGTTTTTCAAAGTTTTTCCTCCCCGCTATCGCCACAACTTTGAGCCTGTCGGGGTTGGCGCGCACGACGGCGAGAGTGTTGTCGCCTATTGAGCCCGTAGCGCCGAGAATGGAAAGTTTTCTTGTCTCTTTCATTATGAGTTAAAATATATTAAAATATATGCCGTTTTAATAAAAATTGCCAGCGGGGCGCAGAGTATGAGCGAGTCCGCCAAGTCGAGCATTCCGCCGATTCCGGGGATTGTCGCGCCCGAATCCTTCACGCCTATTCTGCGTTTGAAGACCGACTCAAGCAGGTCGGAAACTATAGCCGCAGCGCCTATCGGCAGCGATACAACCGCGGCGACAAGCGGCGTTATTGCCGAAAACCACACGCCGTATTTTGCGCCCAGCCAGGCGAACGCCGCGCCGATAACCGCCGATGAGAGCATTCCGCCGACTGCGCCCTCCCACGTTTTGTTGGGGCTCATTGTCGGCGCCATTTTGTGCCTGCCGAACGCCGCGCCTATGACGTACGCGCCGACGTCGGAAAATTTCGCCGCGGCTATAATCCAGACGGCGAACATTATCGAGG
>DAVZIV010000277.1:0-2319 GCA_052273125.1 Candidatus Merdousia sp.
CCCGCCCTTTTTGCCGCCGCCAAAACGCCGCGGGTTTCGGGGAAAAGCCTGCATTTGGGAAAATTCGCCGTGTAGATTTCTATAAATTCCGCGCCGACTTTTTCAAAATCGAGCCGCGAAAAATCGAAGCCGCACTTGCGGTAGTAGTCAATTACGGGAAAGAAAAAACCGTCGCGGTACGACTGCACGCCCACACCCGAAAGCCCGTATTTTTTCAGAAGCGCATTGAAGGCGGATACGTTGCATTCGAGGTCGTCGAGCAGCGTTCCGTTGAAATCCCAAATTATGTGCTTGTATTTCGGCATTGGCGCATTCGGCAAATAAAGCAGCCATTGCATACACGTGCGGCAATATTTCAACTTTTTTCGGCAAAAAACGCAAAAAAATGCTTGATTGCCCGACCGCGCCCATATAGATTCCCCTACTTAATTTTTTGCGCTTGCCGCGCGCATTCGGCGGGCGGAATCTCGGGCGCGAAAATTCAAAAACACTAACAATCAACCCCGTTCCCGCAAGGGAGCGACGCAAGGAAAATAATGAGTAACTTAATGGAAGAACTGTTGGCAAGCAGCAGTTTTGCAGAACTCAAACAAGGCTCTATTGTAAAGGGCAAAGTAATAGAAATTCGCCAGAACGAAGTAGTTGTCGATATCGGCGGCAAGAGCGAAGGCATCGTTCCGGTGAGCGAATTCCTCGACATCAACGACATTCAAGTCGGTCAGGAAATCGAAGTGCTGCTCGAAAAACTCGAAGACAGCGAAGGCAACCCCGTTATTTCGTACGACAAAGCCCAGCAGAAAAAGAACTGGGAAGAAATCTTGGCAAACTGCAAGGAAGGCGCAATCCTCCCCGGCAGAGTCAAGAGCAAGGTTAAAGGCGGTCTGATTGTAAGCATCGGCGTGGACTCGTTCCTGCCCGCTTCGCAAATCGACGTCCAGCCCCCGAAGAACCTCGACCAGTACGTCGGTCAGACATACGACTTCAAGGTCGTCAAAATCAACGCCGAACGCAAAAACATTGTCGTTTCCCGCAGAGAGCTCATCGAAGAACAGCGCGCGGAAAAGCGCCGCAAGCTCCTCTCCGAAGTCAAGCCCGGCGACATTCGCAAGGGCATCGTAAAGAACATTACCGACTACGGCGCGTTCATCGATCTCGACGGTCTCGACGGCCTCCTGCACATCACCGACATGAGCTGGGGCAGAATCTCGCACCCGAGCGAAATGCTCAAGGTCGGCGAAGAAATCTCCGTCATGATTTTGGAAGTCGATACCGAAAAGGAACGCGTATCGCTTGGTCTCAAGCAGACAACTTCCAACCCGTGGGAAAATATCGAACGCCGCTATCCGGAAGGTTCGCGCGTGCGCGGCAAGGTTGTCAATCTCGTCAACTACGGCGCGTTCATCGAGCTTGAAGACGGCGTTGAAGGTTTGGTGCACATCACCGAATTCTCCTGGACAAAGCGCATCACCAAGCCCAGCGAAGTTCTCAAGGTCGGCGACGAAGTCGAAGCTGTCGTTCTCAGCATCAACAAGGAAGAGCAGAAAATCTCCCTCGGTCTGCGCCAGCTGGAGGAAAATCCGTGGAAGAAGGCCGTTCACGAATACCCCGTGGGCGCACACGTACGCGGCAAGGTTCGCAATTTGACAACCTACGGCGCGTTTGTCGAACTCGGCGACGGCATCGACGGTATGATTCACGTTTCGGACATGAGCTGGACGCGCAAAATCAACCACCCCAGCGAAGTCCTCAAGAAGGGCGACGAAGTGGACGCCATCGTCAAGGAAATCGACCCCGACAACCAGAGGATATCGCTCGGTCTCAAACAGCTGACGGTAGACCCGTGGGAAGAAATCGACTCGCTGTTTAAGATTGGCGACCTCGTCAAGGGCAAAGTCTCCAAAATTACAAACTACGGCGCGTTTGTCGAACTCCAGAACGACATCGACGGTTTGGTTCACATCAGCCAAATCAGCGAAGACCACGTCGAAAAAATCAGAGACTTCCTCAAGGAAGGCGACGAAGTTACGGCGCGCGTCGTAAAAATCGACCGCGACGAACGCAGAATCGGCCTCTCAATCAAGGCTGTCCAGTACGATTCGGACAAACTTGCAAAGGAAGTCGACGCATTCGACAAAATCCGCAAAGACCAAGACCTCACCTCTTTGGGCGACCTCCTCGAAGAAGCCACCAAGGAATAAGCTTAGTTTCTGCAAAACGGCGGCGCTCAAATCGGGTGCCGCTTTTTTGTTTTTTTACCCTAAAAACCTTGACTAACCCCCTGCGCAAAACCACCATTAAGGAAACAAAAAAAAACGGTTA
>DAVZIV010000278.1:0-2319 GCA_052273125.1 Candidatus Merdousia sp.
CAAATTCCGCCTTGCAAGAAAAAAAACACACAAATTGGACGCCCCGACCCGTCAGCGCCGTCGCGCTTCCCCGCCCCGCCGCCGGCCGAAGCGCCAAAGTTTGCCGACGGCAAAAATAAGTGTTGAAATGTCGGCGCAATGAAACAATATCCATTGGAAAATTTCAAAAAAATTATGAACGGAGTAAGAAGACCTGTAATATTGGTAATAAGAGACGGCTGGGGCGAAAACCACGACGCCTCCGAAGACAAATTCAACGCTATAAAACTGGCTAACGCGCCGTTTTGTAAAATGCTTTCGGCAAAATACCCGAGAACCGAAATATCCGCGTGCGGACTGGCTGTCGGCCTGCCCGAAGGTATCATGGGCAACAGCGAAGTCGGACACCAGAACATAGGCGCGGGCAGAGTTGTCGATCAGGAAATCGTCAGAATAGACAAAGGCTTCCAGACGGGTTCAATCCTCCAAAGCCCCGTTTTGCAAAAAGTCTTCCAGACGCTTGACAAGGGCGGCGCGCTGCACCTCTTCGGGCTTTGCTCCGACGCCGGCGTGCACTCGATGCTGCGCCACCTCTATGCGCTGCTTAAAATCTGCGGCGAAAAGGGCTACAAGAAAGTCTACCTGCACGCCTTCACCGACGGGCGCGACACTCCCTCGCAGAGCGGCTTGGGCTTCATAAAAGACGTTCAGGCGAAAATGTCCGAATACGGCACGGGAGAAGTCGCTTCGGTAATCGGCAGATTCTGGGCGATGGACAGAGACAAGCGCTGGGACAGAGTCGAAAAAGCCTACGACTGCCTCGTCGGCGCAAAAACCGTCTGCGCTGTTTCAAAACCCGAAGACGCCTTCACCAACTACTACGAGCACCCCGCCCAGGACAATATGAAGGGCGACGAATTCATTCCGCCGACTTGGATTGAAAAAGACGGCAAACCCGTCGGCAGAGTCTCCGACGGCGACGCCGTTATCTTCTTCAACTTCCGCAGCGACCGCCCGCGCGAAATGACTGCCGCCTTCGTCGAGGACAATTTCGAGGGCTTTGCGCGCCAGAAACACCCCCATGTGTTCTTCGCCACGATGACCGAATACAAGGAGGGTCTCTGCCCGAACATTCTCTTCCCCAAGCCGCCCAAAATGGTCAACATTCTCGGCAGCTACATAAGCTCGAAAGGCTTGGCCCAGCTGCGCTGCGCCGAAACGGAAAAATACGCCCACGTTACGTTCTTCTTCAACGACGGTCGAGACGAACCTTTCCCCGGCGAAGACCGCATTCTCATTGACTCGCCCCGCGACGTTCAGACTTACGACCAAAAACCCGAAATGAGCGAGCCCGGTGTCGCCGCCGCCGTCGCCAAGGCAGTGCGCGAAAACAAGTACGCGCTCATAGTGGTGAATTTCGCCAACGGCGATATGGTCGGGCACACGGGCAACTTGCCCGCCGCGGTCAAGGCAATCGAAGCCGTCGACAGGGGAGTGAAGGAAATTGCCGAAGCCGCCGACGAAACGGGCGCGGCAATGTTCGTCACGGCAGACCACGGCAACAGCGAACAGCTTTTCGACCCCAAAACGAACTCGCCGCACACGCGCCACACGATGAATCCCGTCGAAGTGGTGATTTACGGCAAGGGACTCGAGGGCTTGAAGCTGCGCTCGGGCGGCAACCTCGGCGACATCGCCCCGACCGTCCTCCAACTTATGGGTCTGAAAAAACCCGAAGAAATGACGGGCGTCTCCCTCATCACCCAATGATTTTTTCTTTTGGCGCGGGGGATTTTTGCGAAGCAAAAATGTTTCCCCCGCTTTGCCCCGCTCAGCGGATTTCGTTCCTGCGGCGCGGCGATTTTTTTTGCTACCGCAAAAAATTCCCGCCGCATTGACAGTGAATAAAGTTGAGTTTCAATGGAGCAAAACTCCGCACCTAAAAATCACAGCTCCGTTTTACTCGGGATTAACAAAAATCTCAAAAACTTTTTACGAGATATAAGAGTATTACATAACACAAGAACCGCAGATGAAAATCTGCGGTTCTTTTCTTTTGTGCTTTATAAAATGACTACTTAGCATTGGCGACAAACACGTTTTTATGGGATAGCGGTTTGAGCGAAGCGAAACCGCGTAAGGGCGTAGCCCTTCAATGGAAACCCGCCAGAGTGTGGCGCATTGATTTTGCTAATTAGGCAAGGAGTAGTAAAAAAGAAAGGGTACGCGGAGTAGAACCGACGTGGGATTTGAAAAACGTGCGAGGCTCGAAGCAAAATTGAATGATGCCCGAGAGCGTAATGGTTGGCGAGTTTTATAAATGAAAAGAGGGCAACTTTT
>DAVZIV010000279.1:0-2270 GCA_052273125.1 Candidatus Merdousia sp.
AGCGGAACGGACGCATTGTTGGCGTCGCTTATGGCAATGGACATTGCCCCGTCGCCGTTTAAGGAGGGCAAGCCCGACGAAGTTATAGTTCCCGACTACACATTTTTTGCAACGGCTGGTTGCGTGTGGAGGGCGGGCGCAAAACCCGTCTTCGTGGATATCAATCCCGACACGTACAACATCGACCCCGACCGGATTGAGGCAAAAATCACGCCGCAGACAAAGGCGATTATGCCCGTGCACCTCTACGGACAGTGTGCAGAAATGGATAAAATCTGCGCGATTGCCAAAAAACACAGCCTGCGCGTAATAGAAGACGGCGCACAGGCAATCGGCGCAAAGCGCGACGGCGTGAAAGTCGGCAACTTCGGCGACTGCGGCTGCCTGAGCTTCTTCCCGTCGAAAAACCTCGGCGGCTTGGGCGACGGCGGCATGGTCATCACAAATGACGAAGCCCTCGCCGCAAAAATCCGCCAAATGCGCAACCACGGAATGGAGCCGAAATACTACCACAAGTTCGTCGGCGGCAACTTCAGGCTCGACGCCATTCAGGCGGCGGGGCTTTTGGTTAAACTGCCCCACTTGGACACTTGGGACCAAATGCGCCGCAGCAACGCCTCAATCTATAACGAGGCGTTCGAGAACGTCGAGGAGATAAAAATTCCGTATATACAGCCGCAGAACTATTCCATCTTCAACCAGTACATAATTTCGGTCAAAAACAGGGACGAAGTTTTGCAGTACCTGCGCTCCAAGGATATCGGCTGCGAAATCTACTACCCCGTGCCGCTGCACATGCAGGAATGCTTCGCGCAGCTCGGCTACAAGGCGGGGGATTTTCCCAACGCCGAATACGCCGCCGCGCACACGATAGCGCTGCCAATCTACCCCGAACTTTCGCTCGACCAGCTCAACTACGTGATAGAATCGTTGAAAGAGGCGGTCGTAAAATTCAAATAGTATGATAAAAGACGTTATATTGACGATTCTGCAAGTCGGCGTGATAGTCATTCCGCTAGCTTTCGGTGTGTTCTTTACGTTCAGAAGCTCGGAATCCTACGCCGACGCCTATGCGGACTCGAAAGTCAGAATGTGGGGAATTTCAAAGCGCAAGTACGAGCGCGTCCTGAGGGTTTTCGGGCTGTTCTGCTTTTGCGTTGCCTCATACGCAACGTACTCGATGTTCTTCGCCCCCGACGACAACGTGGATTCCGAAGTGCGCGATTTCTGGAAAGACGTAAACGAAGTTCCCAAAGATCTGCTGCCCAAAGCTGCAATGCTCTTGGGCGCGGCGATAGCAATCCCCACAAGAATGGGCTCTACGCGTTTCCCCGGAAAGCCGCTTGCAAAACTCGGCGGCAAGACCGTGATTGAGCGCGTCTACGAACGCTGTCTGCGCAGCAAACTCGCGCAAAAGGCGGTGATTCTCACCGACAGTCCCGAGATTGTGGATTTTGCCGCAAAAATCGGCGCAAACGCGCTGATGACATCGCCGCAGTGCGCATCGGGCACGGAGCGCATAATTGAGGCGTTCGACAAAATCGGCGCGGAATTTGTTGTCAACGTTCAGGGCGACGAACCCTTTATTTCGCCCGAGCTCATCGACGCGCTGATTCAAAAACACGCCGACACCTCGTGCGACTTGGTTACGGCGGTATCGAAAATCGGCAACGTCGCCACGCTCGTAAACGAAAACGTTGTGAAAGTTCTCAGAGACGAAAGCGGCGCGGCTCTCTATTTCAGCCGCACGCCGCTGCCGCACATCAGGGGCGAGGCCGACAAAGCCCGCTGGCTTGAACGCTCGGCATATTGGCGGCATATAGGCATTTACGGCTATTCGCAGGCGGCTCTTGCAAAATACGCATCGTTCGGCGCGTGCGCGCTTGAAAAGTGCGAAATGCTCGAACAGTTGCGCTTCGTTTCAAACGGTATGAAATTTGAAATTGTCGAAACCGGATACGAATCGATAGGCATAGACACTCCCGCCGACTTGGCTGCTGCCGAGGAATTTTTAAGGAAACATTCTTGATGGAAAATCCCGAACTAATTTCTGTCGGCGCGGACGTTCTCAGGCGCGAGGCCGAATCAATCTTGGCGGTGGTCGAAAAGCTCGACGACAACTTCGCCGAGGCGGTAAAGACAATACTTTCCCACAAGGGCAAGCTGATGGTTTGCGGCGTGGGGAAGTCGGGGCTCGTAGGGCAGAAAATTGCCGCGACGCTCTCGAGCACGGGCACGCCTGCCGTCTTTATGCACGCCTGCGACGCCGC
>DAVZIV010000280.1:0-2262 GCA_052273125.1 Candidatus Merdousia sp.
GCGCCGGAAGCCTCGGAAGTCGAAAAATCCAACTGGGCGGCTCGCCTGAAGGCGTTCATCGGGCTTAAATAGCGCAGCGCAACGAGCCCGCGCAGTCCCGCCGCGCGACCGCGGCGCAAGCCCGCGCGCGCCCGCACTAAAATCTGTCAAAATTTACTACAAAATATGGAAATTTGGTTCTACCCCTCTAAGGAAATAGCGGCTATTTTAAAGAGCGCCGCCGCAAAAACAGACTTGGGAGGAGATTTCGACCCCCAAATGCGCACCGCCGACCCGCGCTTCGGCGACTTTCAGGCAAACGGCGTCCTGCCCGCGGCAAAGCAGCGCAGGACAAACCCGCGCGCGCTCGCCCAGCAGCTTCTCGACGCGCTCAAGGCGGAAAACGCAATAGACGAATCCCTCGTGGAAGTTTCCATTGCAGGCCCCGGATTTGTGAATTTCAAGCTCACCCCGAAATTCCTCAACGCGTGGCTTGAAAAATTCAAGGGCGAAACCGAACTCAAAAGCGCCGCGGGCAAATTCTACAACGGCAAAAAGGTCATAATAGACTACCCTTCGCCCAACACGGCAAAACAGATGCACGTAGGACACTTGCGCCCGATGGTCATAGGCGAGGCTGTCAAGCGCCTGCTGAAATTCTGCGGTGCGGACATCAAGACGGACAACCACATAGGCGACTGGGGCACGAATTTCGGCATACTCATCTACGGCATAAAAACGCAAAACTACAAGCTCGACCCGAACAACGAAAACTCGCTCGAAGAGCTTGAGCAGATGTACAAGCGCGGAAGCGCCGCCGTCAAGGAAAGCCCCGAAGCAGCCGACGCCGCGCGCGCGGAACTTGTAAAGCTGCAAAACGGCGACGCCGAAAACGTCGCGCTGTGGAACGCCATCAACAAGGTGAGCACCGCGGCATTCGACAGAATGTACAAGCGAATGGGACTTACAATAGATATGACCCTCGGCGAATCCTACTATCGCGACAAAGTTTCGCGCATATACAAAGAACTGACGGAGGTCGGACTTGCCGAAGAGAATCAGGGCGCGCTTGTAGTCTTCCACCGCGAACACGAACGCTTTGCAAAACAGCCGTTTATCATACGCAAGAGCGACGGGGCGTCCAACTACGCCTCCACCGATTTGGCAACGGTTCTCAACCGCGTTGAAAAGCTCGGCGCGCGCGAAATTGTATACGTCACCGACGGCCGCCAGCACGACTACTTTCAGCAGCTGTTTCTCACAGTCGAAAAATGGTTCAAGGCAAAGGGATACCCCCTGCCCGAACTCCGCCACGTTTGGTTCGGCACGATTCTGGGCGAAGACGGCAAGGCAATCAAGACAAAGAGCGGCGAACCCATCAGGCTCAAGGCGCTTTTGGACGAGGCAGTTGCGCGCGCAAAGGCTCTGGTAAAGGAAAAGAATCCCGACATAGACGAGGCAGAGGCTGACAAAGTTGCCGAAACCGTCGGAGTTGCGGCAATCCGCTATTGCGACCTATCGCAAAACCGCACCAACGACTACGTTTTCTCTTGGAGCAAACTTCTTGCATTCGACGGCAACACCGCCCCGTACCTGCTCTACGCCGCCGCCCGCATACACTCGATTTTCAGAAAGCTGGGTGCGGACATAGACGGCGAATTCAAGGGGGCGTCCACGCTCGAAACCGAGCAGGAAATAGCCCTCGCCCGCAAGCTCATAGCCCTTCCCTCGGTGTTCGAGCTTACCCTTTCCGAACTGCGCCCGCACTACCTGTGCACATACCTCTACGAACTCGCGGGCGCGTTTTCCACGTTCTACAATGCCGACAAAGTAATAGTTGAAGACGAAGGCGTAAAACAGCGCAGGCTTATGCTTTGCGCGCGCACCCTGCGCATTCTCGAAACTGGGCTGCGACTGCTCGGCATAGAGCCTCTGCAAAAAATGTAACAATATGAAGATATCGACAAAAACGGGCGACAGGGCGCAGACATCGCTGATGTTCGGGCGCAGGGTTTCAAAGGCGCACCGGCGCGTGAAGGCGTACGGAGCGGTTGATTCGCTTTCGGCGCAGATTGCAATGGCGCGGGCGTTCGCGGGCAAGGGCGCGCTCGGCGAAGAGCTTTTGAATATCCAGAAAAAGCTCGTTTTGTTGATGACGGAATTGGCAACCGACAATGCCGACTATCCGAAGTTGTCGCAAAAAAACGTGCCTTTATTGCAACAGTCGGATTTGGAGGAGCTGGAGAAAAAAATAGACGAAATAGAATCGGCGGGAGAGACTTT
>DAVZIV010000281.1:0-2257 GCA_052273125.1 Candidatus Merdousia sp.
GCGCACGACGACTATTCCGACCTCCAGCTTGTCTTGGACGGTACGGAAAAAATCGGCGTGCGCGCGCGCTGCGAATGCAAAAACATTGTCGAAGACCGCAGACCGACAGGCGGAGACATTCTCTTCTTCGGCGAAGACTACTGCGATTTTCTCGAGCTTTCATCGGGCAAATACGCCGTCCTCGACCCCGACTGCGCGCATGCGCCGTGCATCGGCACCGGCGACGGGCGCTCCACCGTTTTAAAGGCAGTCTTCAAGATTAAGATTGCCTAAGCGGAGAGCGGGCGCAGACGGGAGAGACCGAAAATTTTTCGGTCTCTTTTTTTTTGTCATTTTACAATGCGGATTTCAAATTTCAGCCGCCTGCGCAGCAGTTTGTGCAGCAGCGCTATTGTGCCGAAAAGCAGCCCGAGCCACAGCGGATTTTCCGCGGAATTGAGCGCCCAGTTGAGCTTTTTTGCGCTGAGCTTTGCGGGCGATTTTGAAAAGAGAAATCTTGCGAATTTGAGAATCGGCGCGTAGTACTCGTCGCAGAGCGAGCCGCAGTTGTTGCCCGACAAATCCTGATTCTTCACGGCCCATTCAAGCCGCTCCCTAATCGGGTCTCCGTCTATTTTCCTTCTGGGCAGGCGCAGGATAACCGATGTTATAAAATAATTTTTTTTAATGAAAATTGACGAGCGGAATCCGAAATGGGCGTCGCTTTTTCCCGTAGCGGATATTTTTTGTCCGTCGAAAAACTCCACCGATTCCACAAAGTCGGAAATGCTAAGTCCCTCTTTTATTCCGCTACCTGCGTTCATCGCAACGGCTCCGCCCACTTGGCACGGCGCGGACGCCAAGTAGTAGCAGCAGTCGAGCGAATTTTTCAGCGCAAAAGCGAGCAAATCGCCCATCTTCACCGAAGATGAAACCCTGTATCTTGAGCCGCCCAAATTCTCAATGCTTTCGGGCAGGGCGTTTTTCAGCACGGCGCTTTTGATTCTTGCGTTTTGAAAAAACACGTTCGAGCCGCCGCCGAGAACGAAGATTTTTCTGCGGCTTTTTTCCGCCGCCGAGTACGCCGCGGCGATGTCGTCTTTCGATTTTATTTCGACGTAGAAATCCGCCGTGTTGAGTGTCCTAAAACGGCTCAGCGAACGTCCGTTGTAGGCGCTTATTTCCATTTTGCGGCGGCTATGTCTGCTATTGTTTTTACAAGGAGGGCGTGTTCCGCCTTGTGGACTTTCGCCTCGAGGCTTTCAAGGGTGTCCTGCGGGAGAATTTCCACTTTGCTTTGCCCGATTAGCTCTCCCGAGTCAAGCTCGGTACTGATGTAGTGCACGGAACAGCCGCAGAATTTCTCGCCCGCTTCAAAGGCGCGCTTTATGGCGTCTTTGCCCTTGTATGCTGGAAGCAGACTCGGGTGCAGGTTGATTGTTTTGCCGTCGAAGGCGCGCACGAAATTTTCGGGAAGAATGCGCATAAAGCCCGCCAGAACTACGAGGTCGGGATTTTCCGCCGCTATTGCATCTATGTAGCGCCGGGCGCTTTCTTCCGTGAACCTTGCGCCCTTGCGCATCGGGTCTATGTAGAGCGCCTTGATGCCGAATTCCTTGGCGATGCCGAGCGCGGGCGCGTCGGGATTGTCGCTTATCAGCGCCGACACTTCCGCGCCTTCGAGCGTTTTGTTTTCAACCGCCTCCATAACGGCGCGGGCGTTCGAGCCGCGTCCGCTTGCCAGAATTACAAGTTTCATCGCTCCTCCAGATAGTTGTCTACGGCTCTTGCCAAAAATGCGAAAGCCGAGTTTTTCGAGAACGCCGCGCAGAGGCGCCGGAGTGTCTCGTCAACTCCGTCGCCGCTTGTGTCGGCAAAGGAGAAGTCTTCGTTGCGGTCGAGGTGTATGACGTCTCTTGCCGACGAAAAATCCAGATAGAGCACGCTGTATTCCGAGCGCTTGCCTGCGTTGATTTTTACGGACACTTTTTTTAGCCCGTTTTTCGATGCCGAAAAGTATTGCGAGGCGTTTTTCAACAGCTCCAGCACGTTGAATTTTTGCGGCGAAAGCCTTATTGCGCTGAGTTCGTCAATTTCGATTTCAAACGCGGAAACTTCGGGGCGTTCGGAAACGAACGAAATGCCGTCGCAGACGATTTTTAGCGAAGCCACTTCCGCCGCGGCGTTGCAGTTGCGCGCATAGGAAAGCGTTGACGATTTGCATGCGTTTTCGTACACGAGCGCGTTGGGAATTTTGAGATTTTTCACCGACACTTCC
>DAVZIV010000282.1:0-2256 GCA_052273125.1 Candidatus Merdousia sp.
GGCGCGCCGCCAGACGGGCTGCCGCCGCGACACCGCGCCGTATTCGGTGCAGATGGCAAATCAGGAACACATAGACCTTCGCGAGGAAAATCCGGACTGGATAAACTTGGGCTTCAGCCAGAAGGGCTGGAACAAGGGCGCGGGCACGAGCACGGGCGAATACAACGCAATGCCCTACTATATGTTTGAAGAGCGCGGCATACCGATGAACGGATATTGCGAAATTCCGATGAAAAGCCTTGTCGCCGAGGGCGGGGGTGCGTCGCTTGCCGACGGTTTCGACGTGCGCAATGCGGCGGAGCTTGTATCGAAGGAGGGCATGAAGCTCTCAAAGGCGGTCGGCAAAGAAATGTCGTCTATTACCGTCTCGCCCACGGAAAAGGGCAGGCAGCGTTCCTATCTGATCGACTTCGGCAAAGTGGTTGTCGGTATGCCGATATTCAAAGTAGAGGGCGCAAACGGCGGCGAAATCATAGACACCGTGATGACCGAATACTACAAAAAGGATTTTGAAATAGACAACCCCTACAACACGGGTTCAATGCGCGCCCTCGCAAACAGAATGGTTTGCCGCAAGGGCAATTTCACAGCGGAATTTTTCGCGCTTCAGGGCTTCCGCTATATGCTCGTGCGCGTGCGCAACAATACTTCGGAAATGAAGATTACGCCGATAATGCGCTGGGCGGCGTATCCGCTTGAAGACAACGGCGAATTCAAAGTTTCAAACGAAAACGCCCAGAAAATTTGGGAGGCTTCGCGCCACACCGAAAAAATCTGTTCTCTCGACGCCTTTGTAGACACCCCGCTGCGCGAACAGGCGCAATGGTGGGGCGACGCCCGCGTTCAGGCGTGGAACACGTTCTTCATCTCGGGCGACACCCGTCTTCTGCGCCGCGGCATTCGCAGCATTGCAAGCCAGCAAGTCCCCAACGGGCTCACATACGGGCACGCTCCGACATTCGCGCACTCCTGCATTCTGCCCGACTTCTCCCTTACATGGATTCTCACCCTTTACGACTACTATTGGCAGACGGGTTCGATAGAGCCGTTCGTTTCGCACAGAAATGTCGTAGACGGCATTATTTCATACTTTGAAAATATGAAAGACTCCCGCACGGGGCTTATAAAATACGACCCGCGCTACTGGCTTTTCCTCGACTGGACGGGAATCCAGAAGCAGGGGCAGCCCGCAATCCTGAGCCACTGGTACTTGCAGGCTCTCGACAAATTGGCGCAGATGTGCCGCCAGTCGAACTACCTTGTCGATGCCAAGCGCTACGAGAACCTCGCCCGCTCAATCCGCGCATCGATTATAAAACACCTGATTGATCCCGAAGGCTACGCAATAGACGGCATTCTGCCCGACGGCACTCCCAGCAAGCTCCGCAGCATTCAGGCTCAGGTTATGGCGAAGATGAATTCCGTGGCGGGCTTCGATTTTGAAAAGGCGAAGAACGGCATCATTCTGCCATACCTGCGCGGCGAAATAAAAACCCACGCCGTGCCGTCTTCATACTGGGTTGTGTACGTATTCAAGACGATGGTCGATGCGGGGCATCAAAAGGAGGTCTACGACTTCATTCTCGAAAACTGGAAGGAAATGGGCGAATACGGCTCTACTTTTGAAAACTACGACGCCTCCAAAATGTCGCATTCCCATGCGTGGAGCGCGCACCCCGCGTTCATTCTGCCCGACATTCTCTCGGGCGTGAAGCAGACGGGCGCGGGCTGGAGTTCCGTATCGGTAAATCCGAGCACGGCGCTTGAAGACGAATACAGGATTGCCTATCCCACGCCGAGGGGCAAAATCATAGTCGAAAAGAAAGCGGGGCAAAAACCTACGGTTATGATTCCCGATTCCATAAATTCGCAAAATAATTAAAGGGTTTCCCGATAGCCGCGGCCGGTGTTGCAGTTGCGGCTTTTCGGCGGCACGCGGCGTTTTCTCCATCGCAAGACGCCGCATTTTTTGCGTCCATTCGGCGGAATTTTTCGGCGCGCGCGGCTTTTAATTTGAAACATTTTTTGCTCGGTTGCGTCAGAGAAAATATGAAAAGAAAAATATGTTTGGTTGCGTTGTTTGTTTGTTCGTTTTCCGTTTTGCCGCTCTCGGCCGCCCCGAACGGCGGCGCAATGCCGAATGCGCGCCCGACATCGCGGGCAGGCGGCGTGAAAATGGCGCAGCCGCGCCCCAATATCAGGACGTTTCCGCAACCGCAAAGACCCGACAATAGGGTTGTGCCGCCGCGCCCGAAC
>DAVZIV010000283.1:0-2252 GCA_052273125.1 Candidatus Merdousia sp.
ACGATGTGTCGCCGCGCAGACCTTCCGCGGCAACGGCAACTTCTATGTCTACGCTGTTGGGCAGTTCGACCGAAACGGGGTTGCCGTCGACAAACAAAATGTCGTATGTGAGCCCCTCCTGAAGCCATTTGATGTCTTCGCCGATGGTGCTTTTCATAATAACGGTGTCTTCAAACGATTCGGGGTCTATGAAGTGGTATTCGTCGCCGTCTACATACGAAAATTCGAGCGGCTTGTTTGTGGTGTGGCAGAATTCGACCGAGTCCGTAGAGCGGAACTTGACGGCGGTCGACGCGTTTGTTTCGAGATTGCGCAAGACCGTCTGCACGAAGCCCGCCTGACGCCCCTGCGTGCGGTGAAGCATGCTCATAACGGCGTGCGGAACGCCGTTGTACATTATTACTCTGCCTTTTCTTATGTCTGTAGGATTGCCCATATTAAGATATTTTTGTGTAGTTTATGTTATAGAAAATTATAAAAAACCATTGCGCCGGAGCGCCGATTCCGCGATTTTTAGAGCCAGTCGCTGTCCTTCCATTCGAGCGATTTTGCAATTTGGCGCGCGAAGAACGGCCCGCGGAAAATCATTCCCGAATATATCTGTACGAGGCTCGCGCCCGCGTTTATCATTTCGCCCGCGCGCTCCGTATTGGTTATGCCGCCGACAGCCACAATGGGAAGCTTGCCCTCCGTAGCCTTGGATATATAGCGGACAATCTGCAAACTCTTTCCAAACAGCGGAGCGCCGCTCATGCCGCCTTTGGGCTGCATATTTTCGCGCGCTCGCTCGACGGTTGTGTTTGTGGCGCAGATGCCGTCGAGGTGCAAATCGGTCAGAATTTCAAGAATCGAGTCGATTTCGCGGTACGTCAAATCTGGGGCTATTTTCAGAATTATGGGAATACGCTTTACGCCCAATTTCTTGGCGCGGTCTTCGTTCGCCTTCGAGACCGCCCCCAAGAGGTTCGGCAGATACTCGCGCCCCTGAAGCTTGCGCAGTTCGGGTGTGTTGGGGCTGCTGACGTTTATGACCAGAAAATCCGCGTATGTTGCAAGCGCGTTGAAACTTGCAAGATAGTCCGAAGCGGCTTCGTCCAAAGGCGTAATTTTAGACTTGCCTATGTTTATGCCGAGCGGGCACGAGCGCTTTTTAAGAGCCGACGCGGCAAGGCGCTTTGCAATTTCCTCGCAGCCGTCGTTGGGAAAGCCGCAGCTGTTGACGATAGCCTCCAAATCGGGGTATCTGAACATTCGCGGCTTGGGATTGCCCGCCTGCTTGTGCATTGAAACCGTGCCGATTTCGACGTGTCCGAAGCCGAACGCCGACGCCGCGCGGTAGACGTGGGCGTCTTTGTCAAACCCCGCGGCAAGCCCCACCCTGTTGGGAAATTCAATTCCGAAAACATTTACGGGCTTCTTGGTTTTGACCAAGCTCAGATACTCCATGAGACAGCGCAGCGGCGGGACGGCGCCTACTACCTTCATTGCGCGCATAGCCATATCGTGCGCAACTTCGGGATTCTGTTTAAAGAGAATGGGTCTTAATATGTTTTCGTAAAAAGCGTCCATAATTGTCAAATTTTAAGCGAACACGGCGCGGCGCAAAATGCGTCCGAACCCCGCGTTCATTTTTTGCAATGGTGCCAAAAGCCCCGAAAATGTCAACTTTTTTAGAGGAAGTATTTGACGCCCGAAGAGAATATCGGCTGGAATTTGTCGCCGAAAATGTTCTTGCCGACGTTGATTCCGCAGCGCTCGCTGTGTCCCATTTTGCCCAGAACCAAGCCGTCGGGGCTTGTTATGCCCTCTATTGCGTGCATTGAGCCGTTGGGGTTGAACGGGATTTCAACCGAAGGTTTCCCGCTTGCGTCAACGTACTGGGTGGCTATTTGCCCGTTTCTTTCAAGCTGCGCTATGACGCTTTCGGGGGCTATGAATTTGCCCTCGCCGTGCGAGACTGGAATTGTGTGAATGTCGCCGAGCCGGCAGTCGGCAAACCACGGCGAAAGCTTGCTTGAAACCTTCGTGTTGACGTAGCAGCTGACGTGTCGGGCGATGTTGTTGTACGTGAGCGTTGGGCTGTCCGCCTTGAGCTCGCGGACTTCGCCGAAGGGCACGAGACCGAGTTTTATCAGCGCCTGAAAACCGTTGCAGATGCCCAAAATCAGCCCCTTGCGGTCTTTCAAGAGCGACATAACCGCGTCTGTGAGGGCGGGGGTTTCTGAATACCGCGGCAATGAACTTGCCCGAAC
>DAVZIV010000284.1:0-2249 GCA_052273125.1 Candidatus Merdousia sp.
GGGTCGGCCAGATTATGTCGGCGGAGGCGGCGAAACAAAGCAGCGCCGAAAAAAGCGGCAGAAGAAAATTTTTCATTTCAAAATGCAACCCCGCTAATTGCTTCTGATTTCGTTTACGGCGTCGAGGGATTCGTTCATTTCGGCGACAAACTTGTGCATTTTTTCCATATCTCCTGCAAGCTCGCTGCAAACAAAGAGCCTGCCGTCGGTTATAACCGCGTCAATCACGCGCAGCCCAAGCGGCTTGCCGTCGTAGAACATCACAATGTACGCGCCCATATTCGACGCCGTTATGTTTGTGAGCTTGTTTTTGCCCTTCGGCGTCAAAAAGAAGTAAAAGCCGGCTATTTTCTCGCCCGTGGGCATTGTGTTTTCGGCGGCGTAGATTTGCTCGATATCGCCGCTGTAGAGAACGATGTCCGTATTCATAATCAGCTTCATTCCCGAAAGCGGCATCTCCACGCTCTTGTAGGCAAGCCCCGTGTCGACGCCCGTGCGGTTGGCCACGTTGAAGGTGATTAGCTTGGTATCCTCCTTGTCCGAGGAGCACGCACCCAAAACGGCAAGGGCGCAAAAGGCGGAAAACAGTTTGATAAAATTTTTCATATTATGATACTTCCTAATTGGGATTGAATTTTTAAAATGAGGTTTTCGTCGGGGGCAGACTGCGGAACGTCGAATACGCGCTTCGACGAAACGTGCAGATATTTTTGAACGCCGCCCGATGGTCTGCCGAGCGGGCGCAGTATGCGCTTGCGCTCCAGAAGAAGCGCCAGCATCTGTTTTACGACGTCGGTTTCCTCCGTTTCGATGGCGGAATTTTCGTCGAAGAGCGAAATGAAAAAATCCTCCGAGGAGGCAAGCGCCATCTTGCGCGCCATACGCTCGTCGGCGTCGGGATTTTCGCCGACTACGCGCTCCCACCTGCCGATTATCTTCCCCGCTATTTTGGATTCGTCGAACTCTCCCGCGGCGAAATCCGCGCGGTCGAGATTGCCCGCGGCGTCAATAAACACCGCGCAAACGACGGTATCGCCCGCCTTGATGTCGCTTCCCAAGACCGACTTTTTCGACAACGGTTTTATCTGCCACTGTTCCATAACTGTATGCCGCACGTTTTCGTTTCCGATGTTCCCATTATTTTTACTCGTCGTCAACGACAATATTTTTATTTCTCGAAGTCGGTCCGCCGGCGCGCAGCCACGCATTTATGAAAATGTCTATGTCGCCGTCCATAACCGCCTGCACGTTGCCCGTCTCCGCGCCCGTGCGCAGGTCTTTGACCATCTGGTACGGCTGGAAAACGTAGCTGCGAATCTGGTTGCCCCACGAAATTTCGCCCTTTTCGCCGTAGAATTTTTCCATTTCGCTGCGGCGCTGGTCTTCGCGTTTTTCGTAGAGGCGGCTCTTGAGGATTTTCATTGCCGTTGCCTTGTTTTTGAACTGCGAGCGCTCGTTTTGGCAGGCGACCACAATGCCCGTGGGAATGTGCGTTATGCGGACTGCGCTTTCGGTCTTGTTGACGTGCTGACCGCCCGCGCCGCTGGAGCGGTAGGTGTCTATTTTAAGCTCGTCGTCCTTGATGTCCATATCAATGTCGTCCTCGACTTCCGCAATTACGTCGACCGACGCAAACGAAGTGTGGCGGCGCTTGTTCGAGTCGAACGGACTTATGCGCACAAGACGGTGCACACCGCGCTCCGCCTTCGCGTATCCGTAGGCGTTGACGCCCATTATTCTGAAAGTTACCCTTGAAACGCCCGCCTCTTCGCCCGACTGCACGTCTTCGAGCGATGTCTCGAAACCGCGACGCTCCGCCCAGCGCATATACATGCGAAGGAGCATTTCCGCCCAGTCGCAGCTTTCCGTGCCGCCCGCGCCAGCGTGGATTGTGATGATGGCGTTGCATTTGTCGTGCGGGCCGCTCAAAAAAGACTCTATCTCAATCCTGTCCAAATCCGCAGCAAGAGATGCGGTTTCGGCGGCGATGTCCGCGGCAAGCGACGGGTCGTCGTCGGACTCTTCGGCAAGCTCGAAGAGCGCCGACAAGTCTTCAACCTGCGATTTCAATTTTGCAAGCGGCGCAACGAGCGACTTTAGCCGCGAAAGTTCCGACACCGTCTGCTGCGCGGCGCTCTGGTCGTCCCAAAACGACGGCTGCGCCATCTTCGCCTCAAGCTCGGCAATCTGTGCGTTTTTGCCCTCTACGTCAAAGAAACCTCCACAAATAACCGGTGCGTTTTTTTATG
>DAVZIV010000285.1:0-2244 GCA_052273125.1 Candidatus Merdousia sp.
AAAACAAAACAAAAAAACAATGCGTCCTCGCAACTTTTTTTCTTGCAAATTGTTGGGGGGGGGGTAATTTTGGCTCCAATAAAATAAAAAAACTGTAGAGATTTATAAGAATACAAACAGGGAAACATTATGAAAAAACTACTATACACTCTCGCTGTACTCTCGACGGCGACGGCGTTTGCGGCTGATTGGGAAATCACCGGAGACGAGTCGTTCGGCGGAAAAACCTGCGACAACATCATAGTCAAGAACAGTGCGACAATATCCGCCAAGTCGCAAATAACGTCGAATACTGGCGTAATGACGTTTGAAAATGACGCCGTTCTTACAATCAACAACACCTACACGTTTATGCTCAACGGTGCAACCGGTGGTTCGATTACGGGCACGGGCAAAGACAAGTCTATATTTAATTATACAGGTTATCATCTTTCCGCTGCCCGCGATGCGGCAACAAGAGGCTGTCAGCCTTTGACGTTTAAAGATGTAACAATCAATTACAATGGCTCGTATGGACCTTCTGGCTTGAAGAAGAACGAGGGTATGCTTCGCGCAGGGGCGTTCTTGATCGACGCTGCAAATGTAAATATGTTGGAAGGGCGTTTTTCCGTTCATAAGGATTCCACTATTACGGAAACGGGCGCGCTTGTTAAACTGACGAACGGTTCTACGCTTTCGTTCGCCGATGTCTCTCCCGACGGAACGGATTATGTCGCGGCGATACACGTGGACGGCGACGATTCCATGACCGACGCGCAGCGCACAATTTCCCTTTCGGGAGCGAGCAAGCTGGTTGTCGGCAATTCGTTGAACGCCGCTGCATTCAACATTTCCGCAGTTGAAAACTCCACAATTACGGCAAAGACTTTGACGAATGTTAATAACATTACCATTAACAATTCGTCGATGAGCATCGCAAACAAGCTTGAAGCCGCGGGAACAATCACGACTGTCGGTTCCTCGAGCGTAAATGTGGCAAAAGGCGGAACGCTTTCGGCTGCCGCGTGGTCGTTTGACGGAACTTTGGGTGTGGATACCGTAATTTCGGGCGGTTCTTACACTCTCGAAAAAGTCACGAGAAATAAAAATGGCGACGGCAAAACGTACGTTACGGCCGAAAGTTTAACAATTTCGAGTTTTGACTCGGCCCAGCTTTCAAACGGTTCTTGGTTTGTCGGCTTGGACAAAGACGGCAACACATACGACGTAAACCTTAGCTCCGTTGGAATGCAGTTCAACAGTGGCAAGATGGTTGCCGACGGCAAAACGATATTGAATTTCGGCGGAAGCACGGCAAACTTCGCCGACACTTCCGCAAATGCAAACGGTCTCAAGAACGGAGTCGGCAACTATTTCGGCAAAGATGTTGTGTTTACGGCGGGCGCATCGCGCATTAATGGCGGCTATCTCGACGGCACATTCAACGTTTCAAGCGGTTATGTAAATGCAAACAATTGGAACTATACGTTAGCATTGGGCGTCAACAACCAGTACGCAAATATCATACTTGGCGAAAACGTAAAAATCAGCGTCGTGGGCAACAATAAGAATTCCGTCGGCAAAAACTTTGTAATGACGGGCAACATTGTTTCCAACGCGGCTACGGGTTCCATAGTTTCCGACGCAAACGCGGGCTTCTACATCAAGAAGGATACGAAAAACACCGCTTCGACCCTCACGCTCAACACGACGGACGCTTTTGCAGTCGGCGGCGCGGCAACTCAGGGCGAGGCCACATTCAAGCTTGAATCGGGCGCGGAGTTGAACCTGCTCGTCAATGCGGACAACAACCTCAAAACATTCCTTTTTGACGATTCCACCGCGAAGCTCAACATCGGCATTGCAAAGGGCAAGGTCTTCACGATTGGCAACTTTGCCAACAGCGTGGACGACGGTGTTCTTACCATCGCTCTTGACGACTACATCTACAAGGGGTCCTTCCGCATTATGGATATGGACTCCATTCTTGCCGACTACGACGGTACAAACACAGTCAAGTTTGTAGACGGCAGCGGCAATGGTCGCGTTCTCAATGTAAACCTCTACATTGAAAAGCTCGCCTCGGGCGGCTACGACATCTACACGCAAGTTCCCGAACCCTCCACGGTTGCCGCAATCTTCGGCGCGTTGGCTCTGGCTCTTGCAATGTACCGCCGCAGAAAGTAGACGCTTGTCATAAAGATTTTTTCATAGATAATCCTTGACGGAGCCCCGCGCAACGGGGGCTCCGTTTTTGTGCGCTTG
>DAVZIV010000286.1:0-2223 GCA_052273125.1 Candidatus Merdousia sp.
CGCGAAATATTTCCCCCGCTTTGCTTGGGATATTCACACGCAAAATATTCGCCGTTTTGTCAGTTTTTTTCTTTTGGCACGGGACATTTGCTCCGCAAATAACAGCCGGGAGCGTTGTTTTTTTGTTTTTTATAAAATTTCCGCGAAAAATATAAAACAAAAAAACGACGCGCCCTCACGCCTTTTTTAAAGGTAGTATTCGGCGGCGATTTTGTCTATCACACGCTTGACCTGCGCAGTCAACTCGGAATTCTGCCTGTAGTCCGCCTTCGCCGTAAAATCGACCCTGTTTTCGTTGAGCAGCTTTTCCGAAATCTTGCGGTTTGTCGCCGAACCGTTATGCACGGCAATGGAATAGCCGCCCTGCGTCTTGACAAGTTTCATCGCGGGAATGTCGGTAAGCCCGTCGCCGAAATAAATCATTCTACTAAAAGGCACTGGACGCAAATTTTCGGGCATATAGTTGTTTATTGACTTTTGCAGATTGAAAATACCCTTGTTAATGCGGAAAAGGTAGTTCATTTTCGTCGTGTAATTGACCGCCTGAGCAGGCCACATCGCAACGCCGTAAATATCGTACATAAAACTCGAAGCGTAGATTTTGTGGAAGTTTGCGGCTATCGACGTGCCCTCTATCATCTCCTTTATTCCCGAGGAAATTATGTAGTGGCGAATCTTTGCCCCAAGCGATTCCCCGTAGGCGTTTATCACCGAAAACCAGTCCTTGCCGTTGGGTGAAGTCAGGCCGCTGTAGAACTTGACCTTTTTGCCGAAGCGGACGAAGTCGTCGCGCCTGATTTTGATGTCGAGCTTTTTCGCCTGATTGCACATCAGATACATGTACGCCAAAATTTCGTCGGCGTCCTGCTTTCTGGCAAGGCGGCATGTCTCGTTCCAAAACGCCTTTGGCTCTTTCTGAAGCTGCGGAATGAACGAATATTCCTGAATATTGGCGGGGGAAAGCGTGCCGTCGAAATCGTAGCAGAGGGCTATGGTAAATTCCTTTTTGGCTTTTTTCATCTGAAAATATGTCTTAGCGTTTTTTATTAAAAATTATTCGGCGAACTCGCCCGCTTTCATGCCCGCGAGCGCATAGCATTCGACGCCGCGCGAAGACGCCGCAAGCAAATCTAAATTCCATTCAATTTTGCGCTTCGGGAAAACCGTAATTAAGCACGAGCCGCCGAAATTGAAAAAGCCCGCCTCGTCGCCGCGCGCTACGGATTCGCCAACGCGGCGCGTATTGACTATTCCGCCGACATTCGTGGCGCCTATTTCCGCAAACGCGTAAAAACCGAAATCGGGATTTTCCACGACATTCAAAACACGGCGGTTCTGCCAGAGAATGGAAAGCCTGCGCGAGAGCGCAATGGGACTGACCGAATAGAACCAACCCTTGATTTTGCGGCGCGCGGCAATTTCGCCCGAAAGCGGAAAATGGAAACGATGGTAGTCGACGGGCGCAAGGCGGGAAATGAGCATATCGCAGCCTTCAAATGAACGCGCCAAAGCCGAGTCGCCGAGGAACGAGGCAAGGTCGAATTTCGAGCCCTTCGCATAGAATGTCGTTGAAGAGGAAACGTCGCTGATTAGCAAATGCCTGCCGTCGCTGGGGAACGAAATTGCGCGTGCATTTTCGGGTTCCGACACAGGACGCGCGCCTACGCGCAGGCGCCGCGTGAAAAACTGGTTGAAGGTCTTGTAGGCGGAAATGTCGAGAGCCGCCTCCGAAACGTCTATGGCGTTGTTTTTCACAAAGGGAACAATCGCGCGTGCGCTGGCGGAGGAATTCGCCCACGCGCCGCAAATAGCCGTAAAAAACGCCCTTTTAAACAGCGCCCAAACCGACAAACTACCCATCGGGTTGCCGTAGAGAAAGCGCATAAACGACTCCGCGGGCACATGCTCGAGCATATCCTTAGATGTTGTCAAATTATACAATTTTATACTCATAAAGCCTTTAATCTTGGTATTAGATATGTTCTGCGCTCAGCCGAACGCGAATTTTTAACAGCCGCCGACCACGCCGAAGTATTGCCTACTATAAAAACCTTTTTGCGCCCGCGCGTGATGGCAGTGTAGAGAAGGTTGCGCTGAAGCATTACGAAGTGCTGGCGCATTAGCGGAATGACGACAACGGGAAACTCGCTGCCCTGCGACTTGTGTATGCTGATGGCGTAACGCCGGCTGGAAGTCGGTCGAGTAGGGCTTGGCACGGGCTAT
>DAVZIV010000287.1:0-2218 GCA_052273125.1 Candidatus Merdousia sp.
GGCTTGGCATAATCAATCCCGCCGCGTTTTCGCACACGTCGGTAGCCCTGCGCGACTGCATTGCGGGCAACGAAATCAAGTTTGTTGAAGTCCACATTTCAAACATCTACACGCGCGAGGAATTCCGCCACAATTCAATAACCGCTCCCGCGTGCGTCGGAGTGATTTCGGGCTTGGGCTTCGGCGGATACTTGGCGTCTCTCGATTTTCTCGCGGGCAGATAGCTCTTTTTCCGTTAGCGCCCTGCCGTATGGATTACGAAAGCGGATTAAACGCCGACCAGCTTGCCGCGGTCATGGCGCCGCCCGACAGACCCGCACTCGTTCTCGCGGGGGCGGGGGCGGGCAAGACGCGCACGCTCACCTACAGGGTCGCGTGGCTGCTTTCGGAATGCCGCATTGCGCCGTGGCATCTGTTGCTGCTGACATTTACAAACAAGGCGGCGTCGCAAATGCTCTCGCGCGTGGAGGCTCTCACGGGGCGCACGGCGTCGGAATTTTGGAGCGGCACTTTCCACTCGATGGGATGCAAATTTCTGCGAATCCACGCCGACAAACTTTCGCTTGAAAACAACTTCACGATTTTGGACGCCGAAGACTCGCTAAAGCTTCTCAAGAGCGCCGTAGAGCTTGTAAATCCGCGCTTCTTTTCCTCGAAGGACAATCCCAAAGCGCCGCTTCTTTTTGAAATCATAAGCTTTTCGCGCAATACAATGACGGACATTGCCGGGGCTATGATGGAGAGATTTTCGTGGCTGGAGACGCCCGTGGAAAAAATAGAGGAAATTGCGCAGGCGTACCGCAAGGCAAAGCGCGCCGCCAACTGCTGCGACTTCGACGATATGCTCGAGCTCTGGTACGTTCTCCTGCGCGACAATCCCGACATTTTGGACTCCTACCGCAGGCGCTTTTCAAACATACTTGTAGACGAATATCAGGATACCAACAAATTGCAGTCGGCAATTTTGGATTTGCTCGCCGACAGGGGGCAGATTAGCGCCGTCGGCGACGACGCCCAGTGCATATACTCTTGGCGCGGCGCGGAAATAGACAACATTCTCACTTTCAAAGACCGCTATCCCGCCGCCAATATCTACAAAATAGGGCGCAACTACAGAAGCTCGCCGCAGATTCTGGAGTTCGCAAACCAGATTCTCAACCAGATGCCCACCGACGAAATATACCGCCAGCGCCTCATTGCAACGCGCTCTTCTGCGCAGAAGCCCGTGGTGCTTTCGGCGCTCGACGGGGCTTCGCAGGGTCGGATCGTCTGCGACATAATACGCGAGATAGTCGAGGGCGGCAGGTACTCTTATTCCGACATCGCCGTTCTCTACCGCTCGCACTTTCAGGCGATGGACTTGCAGCTTCAGCTCCAGTACAAAAACCTGCCGTTTGTAATAACGAGCGGTCTTAAGTTTTTTGAACAGGCGCACATAAAAGATGTCGTAGCGCAGATAAAATTTGCGTCAAACCAGCTGGATTATATCAGTTTTCACCGTTTTGTACGCTTTTTTGATAAAATAGGCGATAAAACCGCAAAAAAAATCTACGATGCCGCCGTCGAAACCGCACGCAAAAACGGCACTTCCATAGTCGGCGCGCTTTCGGAAAAGTCCGTGCTGGCAAAAGTTCCTGCTGTGTCCCGCGCGGCGTTCGCGGCAATGGCGCTTTCAATGGAGGACATTGCCGAAAGCGTTGCGCAGGCGGATTCCGGCGCCTCGGACACCGACGCCGACGAAGCGCCCGACTTGCAGATGAGCCTCTTCGACGATACGGTGCCGTCGCCGAAACCGCGCGCCCGCTCCGCGCAGCGCGCTTCCGAAAAACGCGCGGAAAAAAATCCCGAAGACGTAGTCAGAGACGTCTGCGGCGGCTGGTACAAAAACGCAATGATGACAGCCTACGAAGACTATCCCGAGCGCGCGCGGGATTTCGACGCGCTCATTGAATACGCGTCAAAATACCGCGATTTCGAGGAGTTTCTGGCAAACATAACGCTTGAAGTCTCCGACGCCCGCGAGGAAACTTCGGACAATACCCACCGTGTGCGCCTGATGACGGTCCATCAGGCAAAGGGGCTGGAATTTCCCGTAGTCTTTGTGATAGGCGCCGCGGAGGGGCTTTTCCCCACAAAGCGCAGTATTGACGACGGCGATGTGGAGGAGGAGCGCAGGCTCTTTTACGTAGCCACAACCCGCGCAATGGACTGCCTGATT
>DAVZIV010000288.1:0-2216 GCA_052273125.1 Candidatus Merdousia sp.
ATACCGCAGAAAAAGATTTCTTTTCCGTGATTACAACTTCGGACATTTTTGAAACCGTCAGACCCTGCGCCGCCAGCTCCTTGCGCGCGCGGCTTTCGCTTGTGGATTCTATTGTGCCCTCCATTTCGTGGCCGTCTTTGTCGGCGGCCGTGTATGTGAACTTTGCCATAATTTCCTTTTAGAGATGAGATGTTTATTAGGTGTATTTTAAAACTTCGTCTACGGTTGTCGCGCCGTCGAAAATGGCGCGCAGTCCGTCGTCGCGCAGGGTGCGCATGCCAAGCTCTATGGCTTTTTGCTTGAGCACCATTGTAGGGGCGCGGGCGGTGATGAGGTTGCGCAGGGTGTCGTTTACAAGCAGAAGCTCGAAGAGCCCCTGTCTGCCGCGGTAACCCGAGCCGCCGCAATCGGCGCAGCCCTTGCCGAAGTAGAATTTCTTGTCTGCGATTTCTATGGGGTCTACGCCGAGCTTGTCAATGGTTTCCTGATCGGGCTCGAAAGCGGTACGACAAGTCGGGCAGATTCTGCGGACGAGTCGCTGACCGAGAACGCCCTCAAGCGAAGCGGCTATAAGGTAAGGCTCAAGCCCCATATCCATCAGACGCGTTACCGCGCCGAGGGAGTCGTTCGTATGCAGAGTTGCGAGAACAACGTGTCCCGTGAGCGATGCCTGAACGGCAATTTGGGCGGTTTCGAGATCTCGGATTTCGCCGACCATTATCTTGTCGGGGTCTTGACGCAGGAACGCGCGCAGGCATCGGGCAAAGTCCAAGCCGACCTGATGGTTTATCTGAACCTGCATAATGCCGTCGATTTCGTATTCAACGGGATCTTCGGCGGTGAGAATTTTCACGTCTACGGTGTTGACTTCGCGCAGCGCAGAATAAAGCGTTGTTGTTTTACCCGAACCCGTCGGACCCGTTACAATGAATATGCCGTTGGGCATTTTCACGAGGCGGCGGATATTGCTTTTGATTTCGTCCGACATCGAAAGCTTTTCGAGGTCGAGGCTCACTACGCCCTTGTCGAGAACGCGCAACACGACGCTTTCGCCGAACTGCGTCGGCAGCGTGGAAACACGCAAGTCTACGGGACGCCCCGAAATGGTGATTTTAATTCTGCCGTCCTGCGGAATGCGGTTTTCGGCGATGTTGAGGTTTGCCAAAACCTTTATGCGCGAGATTACCGGCAGCGCCAAACTCTTGGGCGGCGGCGTCATTTCGTAGAGAGCGCCGTCTATGCGGTATCTGATTCTGAACTGGTCTTCAAACGGCTCGAAGTGGATATCGCTTGCCTTGTCCTTTACCGCCTGCTGCAAAATCAGGTTGACGAAGCGTATGATTGGCGTTTCGTTCGCCTTTGCGGAAGCGTCGCCGGAGAGGTCTTCGTCTTTGATTTCCGAAAGAATGTCGTCAATGCTGGCGGTGTCTTCGCCGTAGTACTGAACCACGAGGGAATCGACTTTGGCGGGGTCCATCACCACGAGGTGGACGTCTTTGTTGAGCGAGAATGTGATGTCGTCAATGATGGCGTTGTTGAACGGGTCTTTGGCGATGAGCGTAATGTTGGTGTCGTCGAACTTCAGGGGGACTACGCCGTAATTGCGCGCCATATTCGGGCGCAAAACCTTGATGGTTTCCTCCGGAATTTCGGCGGGCGGGAAAGGCAGGTACTCGTACTGGAGGTCTTTTGCGACCGCCTTGAGCAACGTTTCCTTGTCTACAAGCCCCGAATCCACTATTACGTCGGCGAGCGATTTGCCCGTGTTTACGTGGGTTTCGTCGAATTCGTCAAGCTGGGCTTTCGCGAGAAGTCCGCTTGAAAGCATTATGTCGTAAATGGCGTTGTTGTGGTCTTCAAACATACAAAATCCTATACGTCGTTCATGGTGACTTTGAGAACTTCGTCGGCGGTGGTCAAACCTGCGGCGACTTTTCTCACGCCGTCTTCGCGCATTACGCGCATTCCCAGTTCGCGGGCTTTGGCGCGGAGTTCGACAAGGGTGCGCCCCTCGTAAATCATCTGCTGGAGTTCTTCGTTTACTATGAACATTTCAAAAATGCCCATACGTCCCTTGTAGCCGATACCGTTGCATTTCGGGCAGCCGGTGCCGTGCATAAAATTCATTCCCTTGGCGTCCTTTTCGCCGATGCCCAAAGCTTGGAGAATGCGCGGATCGGGCGAATACGCTCTTTGCACGCCGCGCAGTTTTTGCG
>DAVZIV010000289.1:0-2210 GCA_052273125.1 Candidatus Merdousia sp.
ACGAAATGCCCGAAAAAGCAACATATTTCATTTCATCGGACGACGACTTTCTCGCGGCAAACCGCGCCCGCGAGATTTTCGAGGAGGAATGCAAAAACGTCGCCGACGACATGTCTACGGAAATCATAGACGCCTCGGTCAACAAGGCCGACGACGCCGTGGAAGTCTGCAAGAAAATCCTCCTCGGCGCGGCGACGGTTTCGCTCTTCGGCGGCAAAAAGGTGGTCTGGGCGCGGAATATGAATTTCGTCAACGAGACCGTTGTCGGCAAAAGCAAGGTTGTTCAGGAGGCGGTTGCCGATATGGCAAAAGCCCTCGCAGAGCTCAATCCCGAAAACGTGGCGGTGGTAATAAACGCCTCGCCCGTTTCGCGCATAACAAAGTCCTATAAAAGCCTTGTTGCGGTGTCGCAGGCGGAGGATTTTTCGACAAAGAAGGGCGCTAAGGACTCCACAATTTGCGCCGACATCGTAAAACAGACGGCAAAGCGGCTCGGCGCAAGGCTCGAGCACGGCGCGGCGGAAGCGCTGTGCTCGATGGTTGCAAACAATTCCAGAATGGCGGTCGAAGAGCTGAAAAAACTGGCAACCTACGTAAACGGAGAACGCGCAATCACGGAGGAGGACGTTGCCGAAATGGTGCCGATTTTCGGCGAGAGCGACTTCTTCGGAATAACCGAGGCGTTCTATTCGGGCAATCCAAAACTTGCCCTCGACAAACTCCGCAGGTATTTCTTCGCCGACAAATCCGCGTCGGCGCGCCCGATAATCACGGCGCTTCAAAGGCAGAACTCGCTGCTAATCCAGCTGCGCTCGCTTATGGACGGCAGAATGCTGCCAAAAATCTCAAAACTGCCCGACGGCTCTCTGGACACCGCCCGTTCGCTCTTCGGAAAGTACTTTGACGAATCGTCGAAGACAAACCCGTTCAACCTTTTCGTGAAAAACCCGTGGATGGTTCAGGTGAAACTTGCGCGCATTGCCAGCGAGCACACTCTCAAAGACCTCATGGACATACAAACCGACCTGATAAAAACCTTCGGGAGCCTCATCTCAAACGCGGGCGCCGACGAGGACGTGCTGCGCGAATTTTTCATACGCAACGTGCGCTGATTCGAGCGGATAATTTTCATTACAAACAATCGTTAAAACATTAAACTAAATAATACAATGTGGTGTTTTTGCGCGGTGTTGTCGGCATTGTTCGCGGCGCTGACGGCTATATTCGGCAAAATGGGGGCTGAAAAAACAAACTCAAATCTTGCCTCGGCTGCGAGAACCGTTGCCATACTGTTTTTGGTCTGGGCAATAGCCTTTGCAACTACGCCGCTTGGCGAGATAAAAGACATCTCAAAGCACGGGCTGCTCCTCCTTACTCTTTCGGGGCTTGCTACGTGGGCGGCGTGGCTTTGATGCTACAAGGCGCTGCAAATTGGAGAGGCGTCCAAAGTGGCGCCGGTTGTCAAGCTAAGCGCAGTCTTTACAACGCTGCTTGCGTTTCTGTTTTCGGGTGAAACGGTGTCGGCAAAAGTGCCAATCGGCGGGCTGCCGATTCTCTGCGGCTCGCCCGTAATAATTCTCTAAAAATAATAAAAAACTAAAATAAAATATAAAACACTATGAAAAGATTCAACAACTGGTTCTTCAAAAACGCGCCCGCGCGCGGCGACAGCCTCAACTTTGCAATAGCGTTCCTGCGCATATACGCGGGGCTTGCAATGATTCCCTACGGCTGGTCGAAAGTGCAAAACTACGACAAGCTCAAGGAGTCTTTCTTCGGAGACCCCGTATGCCTCGGCGACGAACCAAGCCTTGTTCTGTGCATTTTCCAGCAGATTTTCTGCGCGCTTATGCTCGTCTTCGGCGTGCAGTCGCGCTTTGCGGCGTTTATGCTTTTTACGAATATGGCCGTAGCCGTGAAATTCCACTTCTTCGACCCGTACTGCGCGGTCAAAGCCCTGCCCACGCTCTTCTTGGCAATCTACGCATTTTTGGTAGTATCGGGCGGCGGAAAATTCTCGGTGGACAACCTGATTTTCAAGAACCACCAGTCGAAGTCGCCGCGCAACTACGCCCCGCGCGTGATTGCGATGGCGGGCGCGTTTTGCATGTCGTGGATTCTCTGGGGCGGCGTCTTTGCGCTCTCGGGTACGGCAAACGCGGCGGCTCTGGCGGCTACATTCGCGCTGTTCCTCTTTGCGGTGTTCACCT
>DAVZIV010000290.1:0-2207 GCA_052273125.1 Candidatus Merdousia sp.
TAGGCGAAATTACGTCGCTTAAGCTCGACAGCGACGAGCTTTTCAAGTCGGGCACGGTGCGGCTCAACCCCGAACTTTCGGCGGTGAAGGAGGCGGCGGTGCTAATACCCGTTTCAAATTTGGACAAATAGAGGCAATGTTCAGGCGCTTCGACATTTGCATTCTGCTTTTTTTGGCGCTCAACGCCATGTATTGGCTTGTGGTTTCTTCGCTCAATTCGTGCGCGGGCGGCGTTTTCTACATTGCAGTTCCCGCGTTGTTCATAGTGCCCGCAGCGTTGTACATGAATTTTTTTTCGATGGCGTCGGTAGTTGTCTTTTCGGCGCTGGCTTCGTTTTCGGTGGCGGGCGTCAACGAATTTTTGGTCTGCGCTCTCTGGCTTGCGGCGGCGTGGCTTGTAAATGTCTGCCGCTTCAGGCTGCGCTCGGGCGATGCAATGACAAACATTTCCGTTGCGCTGGCGGTGAACACGTTCATTATTGTCGGCTACGCGTTCATTCTGCCGTGCGGGGTTTGCGGCTTGGGCGAATACGCAAAGCGTCTGGTTTTCGACGCGGCGGCTTCGGGGCTGTTCATATTGATTGCCGCGGATTTTTGCATTAAGCTGCCCGTCCAGATAATGGAGTATTTCGGCGTGGACATAACTATGGGCGAGGAGCTTTGAATATGGATTCCCGCAGAGAAGTCTACACAAAGACAAACCCGAGAATTGCCTATTTTTACTTCATTTTCGGCTTCCTGTTTTTGTTTCTAATTTGCGCTCTCGGCTATCGCCAGCTTTACATGCACGACTATTACGCAAAGCGCAGCGACCGCCAGAGTCTGCGCCGCGTCATAAAAGCCGCCGCCCGCGGCGACATTCTCGACCGCAATTCCACCATCTTGGTGACGAACAAGCCCCGCTATTCCGCGGTGGTTTTCTTCAACGAAATCAACGGCGACATCCGCGTAAAGGCTTCGGAAATACGCGCCCAGCGCCGCGCGGCGCTCGCCCGCGGGGAGAAACTGCCCGACCCGCTGCCGTCTTCGGCGGGGCTTGCGCGCGCGCACGTCCTGCGCAAATACACGGAAATGGTCAACGAAATTCTCGGCTCCAACTACACTTATTCGGTGAAGGATTTCGAGCGCCACGCCTGGGCGCGCCGCCTGCTGCCGTACCCGCTGATAAAGGATTTGACCGACAAGGAACACGCAATTTTGGCGGAGCGCCTTCCGCCAGATTCGCCGATACAAATTTACACGTCGTCTTCGCGCTACTATCCGTACGGTTCAACTGCGGCGCACGCGCTGGGCTTTGTAACGAGCAATTTCGACAACGCCGACGCCTCGGGAATCCCCGGTGAAGACCTGCGCACATATTCGTTTGCCTCGGAACGCGGGAAAAGCGGTGTGGAGCTCGCCTTCGACGACCGCCTTTCGGGCGTCAACGGCGCGAAAATCTGGATAGTTGACCATATGGGCTACCAGTACGAAAGCATTGTAGACATTCCGTCGCGCAAGGGCAAAAACCTCACGCTTTCCCTCGACGTAAACATTCAGGAGGCGGTCGAAGAGGCGTTTAAACAGCGCAAGGGCGCGGCGGTTGTTCTCGACGTTAAAACGGGCGAAATTTTGGCGATGGTCAGCCGCCCGAGCTACGACCTCAACACGCTTACCCCCTACATCACGCGCGCCGTCAACGACGAAATCACCCAGCGCGGCGCGTGGCTCAACCGCGCCACACAGGGGCTTTACCCCCCCGGCTCGACTTTCAAAATAATCACAGCCATCGCCGCAATGCGCGAGGGCGCAATCATTCCCGAAACCGTAATCACCTGCGACGGCGCGCTGAAAATCGGGCGCAGAATGTACCCGTGCAACAACAGATTCGGGCATGGCAATCTCGACTTGATAGGCGCGCTTGCAAAGAGCTGCAACGTTTATTTCTATCAGGCGGGGCTCGACACAAAAATTTCCGCCATTCACGATACCGCCGAAATGCTCGGGCTAAACGCCGATTCTGGCGTCGAGCTGCGCGAAAATTCTTGGCGGCGCACGATTGTCCCCGATCCCGAATACAAGCGCCGCAACCGCGCCTACGAGGGCGGCTGGAGCTTGGGCGACACCGCGAACACTTCCATAGGACAGGGTTACCTTCTGCAGACGCCCATGCAGATTGCGTGTATGACGGCGTCGGTCGCGGCGCGGCGCACCCGCACAAAGGCGTC
>DAVZIV010000291.1:0-2203 GCA_052273125.1 Candidatus Merdousia sp.
GCTAATCCGCGGCGAGCCGGGGTCGGCAAGGATTTTGCAATGCGCATAATAGCAAACAGCCCGCGCTGGCGCTCGCGCCCGCTGGAGATTCTCGACTGCTCCACAATGCGCGATTCCCTCATAGACGAGGCGCTATTCGGCACGCCGTCAAAGCGCGGCCTTGTGGAGCGCGCCGAAGACGGCATCGTGTATCTCGACGCAATGGGGCTTATCGGGCAGGCTTTGCAGCTGAAACTGCTCAGATACCTCACCGAAAAAAAAGTATGCGCGCGCGCGGGAGTCGGCCGAGCGCACGGGGCGCGCCCGCATAATTTCGTCAACTTCGGGAGACCTCGAAAAGCGAATGCGCGACGGCGTGATACGCCCAGATTATTATTATCAAATTTCACTGTATACTATTATGATTCCGCCGCTGCGGGAGCGCCGCCGCGACATTCCCGCGCTGGCAAAATTCTTCATGCAAAAACACGCCCACCTGCGCGAGAAAAAAATAGTGTCCATAACGCAGGCGGCGATGAGCATGATGAAGGCGTACCACTGGCCGACGAACGTCAGGGAGCTTGAAAACTGCATGGAGCGCGCCGTGATAATTTCGGCTGGGCAGTCGATAACGGTTTCCGACCTGCCGCCGAGCCTCCAGACGGCGCAGTCCACAAATTCGTCCATATTCGAGGGCGGCGGCAGCGCCGACTTCAAAAAGCTCGTCGGTGATTTCGAGCGCGACATAATCGTCGAGGCGCTGGCTTCGAAAAACGGCAACGCTGCCGCCGTGGCGCGCAGGCTTTCCGTTTCGCGCCGCATTCTCAACTACAAGATTGAAAAACTCGGAATCCCCGCAAAGTCGTTCAAGCTGCGCGCCCGAAAGGATCCCAAATAGCGGTTTGACGCCGCCGCGAGCGTGCGCGCTTTCCGAAAACTCGCGGATATTCAAAAATTGCAAATGTTGTTTTGTGTTTGTAGGTATTATTATTTAATGTCGGCGAATGGAAAACAAATCTACTGCGCCGGTGTTTGCAAACGACAAATCCGGCGAATGCATAAATTCAATAAGGTTGCTTGCGGATTGCTCGGCGGCTGATTCGCCGCGCGACGAGCGCACCAAGAGCATGCCCGCTTTCAGGGCGGGCGACAGCGTGGGGTTTGAAATAACCCTGCTAAACGGCGGCGTCCCCGCCGATTGTTCCGACATCGCAAAGGCGGATTTTGAAATTCTGGACATAGGCGAAATAAACAGTCCGCTTCCGCGCGTTCCGAAATTGAGGGCGAAAAAAAGCGTGGGCGCCGACGCCATAAATACCGACCTAACCGACGACGACTTTGCCGCCGGGGAATGCCATTTTAAAGTGGCTCTCTCTCCCTCCGAAAGCGCCGTTGGCGGCGGGTACAAGTACCTGCGTATCTGCGCCTACGATTCGGCTGGCGGGCGCACGACATTCGCCGCGGGCTGGATTTTGACGGAGGAGGTTTTCGAGCCCGACTTGGGAGATACCCCCGAAACTGCCGTCTCAAAGGCGGCTGAGCTTGAGGCGGAAATAGCGGCGCATTCGGCAAAAATCTCCGCCGTTGAAACGTCGGTTGCCGAACTTTCCACGGACGTTGTTTCGGCTCAGGGGCGGATTGCCGCAGTGGAGTCTTCAATGGTCTCAAAAGGCTCGACGCTCGAACATTACGGAATAACAAACGCATATACAAAGAATCAGACAGACTCATTGCTTAATAATTACAAGTCGCAGGCTCAGGCGGAATTTTCGGCGTATAAAACGCAGACGGACAATTCCGTTTCCGCTGTGTCGGGCAGGGTGGCGGGTCTCGAAACGGGCGCAGGCGCTGCGGCGCTTTGCAAACAAAACGCTGGCGTTCTGCGCATAGGCGAAAGCGGCGGGTGTTTTTACACAGACGGCAATCCAATAGGTACGGCGATGACGCGCTCGTATTGCATTACCCTGCATTTCGACAGCGATTTTTCCGTCGCCCAATGGAACGCCAATACGAGCGTAAACGTCATCGGGGATTTCGATTACGCCAACCAGCTATACCGCGGCATAGCCTACCGCATTACGGCGACAAACTGCTTTTTGACGGCGGGGAAAACCACGTCGGGGGCTTTGTCGCTTACGGGCAGAAAGGGTCTGAACGAAATTTTCGGCGGAAGCGTTTCGACGAAATTCCGGCGGGAGTCTACGCGCTTGTCGCCACCGTCGAA
>DAVZIV010000292.1:0-2190 GCA_052273125.1 Candidatus Merdousia sp.
CGCGCCCTCGCAACTTTTTTCTTGCAAATTGTTGGGGGGGGGTAATTTCGGCAATGTAACAGATTGGAAAATATAGAATTTATCAAGAAAAACAAACAGGGAACCATTATGAAAAAACTACTATGCACAATGTCGTTATTCGCGACGGCATCGGCGTTTGCCGCCAGCGATTTGACTGTAGACACAGACATAACAACGAACGGAACGTTCGGCAATATAGATTTCACAAAGACCGCTACAGTCACGGCAAACGGTCATATTTACGGCGACGATTTGACCATAGGCGATGGCGTCGATGCACAGTTTAAAACCGAAAATGAGGTTGCCGTTTATCTTGGCAACTCAAAAGGCTCGGAAGCGGCAGTAATTTCGGGCGCGGGCGCGGATAAATCATCGCTCACAACGCGCATGTGGGTGTTCACGACAAAGAATTGGGCTTCACACCAAGGCTTGTTGATGAAGGACATTACATTCAATATGATACACGATACCGCGTACTCTCAGCAAAACAACGTTCTGCGCGCGGGTGCAATGACGTTCGACAATGTCGTGTTCAACGTAAAGGGAAGCACCTTTGTTTCAAACATCGTGACTTCGGGCACGTCGGGTTTGGACGCCCTCACGTTCAATAAATCCTCTCTGAATATCGCAGACGACGGCAAGCTTGCATTGGGGCAAAATGCGTTCGAAGGAAACTTTGTTGCCGCATTCAACAATTCCACAATAGAAAACAACGGCTACTTAGGCAACTCCTTATTTGCGTGGAACTTGAACAACTCGAAATTCGTCCAGAACGGAACTCTCAACGGCACTGTCGGTATGACTCTTGCGGATTCTTCCGTTGACGTTGCCGACGGCAAGACTATGGCGGTCGGCAGACTTGACGCCTCGGGCAATTCGTCAATCAAAGCAATCGGCTCATTCTCCGCGACGGGAACAACAGTTAATTCCGGCACTTTGAGCGTGAGCGGCAAAAGCGCTTCGTTTAAAGCCATACAAAATTCGGGCAGGGTTTATTTGAATTCCGAAACGCTGACGGTCGGCGGAGATGTCGCGGCAAGCAGGGGCTACTTCTACATAGGTCAGGACGCCGACGGCAACGCCTGCGATGTCAACGCCTCTTTCAACGGCGGATTTCAGGGCAACAGCGTTTATGTAATAGCCAACGCGGTCACGAAAACGACAATAAACTCGAACGTTTTTGTCCTTGCCGACGCCTCCAAAATGTCGGTAATTAACAAGAACGTTGAATTTTCGGGCAGCGGGTTGCATTCCAGAATGGTGTCTGTGAACTTCGACGGAAAAATTACCACGACGGGCAGACAAAACACTACCGACGGCTGGGATTATTCCCTGTCTTTCGGCGTGTATTCCGACGGCGCGCGCCCGAATCAAATCGGCACGGTAATCATTGGCGAAAACGCCGAAGTCAACGTTCTGCCGACAGTTTCCACATACTTCGGCTTCATCGGCGACATCACCATAAGGGCGGGCGCAGGCAAGCTGGTTTCAAACAGCAACGCCCTGATGTATGTTTACAGCGATTCCAAAGGCGCTAAAAAGACGACTTTCCGCCTTGCCTCGACCGACGCATTTGCCGTAGGCGGAGCGGCGTCTCAGGCGCAGTCGACATTCCACGTCAAGGGCGACAATATAGACTTTGTCGTTCAGGCTGACAACAACATCGGGAAAATCGCCTATGCAGACGCCTCTTCGCTGATTAACCTTTCGATAGAAAAGGGCAATGTGCTGACGCTCGGCAGTTTTGAAAACCTCGCAGACGACGGCGCTATAAAGATTGCCTTGGGCGATATTCTTCAGGGCTCTTTGCGCATTCTCGATATGGACGACGTTTTGTCAGACTACGGCAACCAGACGAAAATAAGCTTTGTAGACGCCGGTGGAAATGCGCGTGTGTTGGACGTAAATCTCTACATAGCGAAGTTGGCTTCGGGCGGCTACGAAATCTTTACGCAGGTGCCCGAACCTGCCACTTGCGCCATCGCGCTCGGGGGGTTGGCGATTGCTTTTGCGTTTATGAGAAAAACGCGCAAGGGCGCGTAATGGTTGGCGACGAGTTTTTACTTAAATGTCAAGAGGGCAACTGTTGTTGCCCTCTTTTCATTTATAAAACTCGCCAACCATTACGCTCTCGGGCATCACTTGGTTTGTTCGGGTGGTCTGTACTAA
>DAVZIV010000293.1:0-2184 GCA_052273125.1 Candidatus Merdousia sp.
ACCGCAAGCACAATTACAACAAAGAGCGCCTTTGCGCAGATTTTCAAAAATTTCATACCCTATTTCTCCGATAAAACCATATGCTTTATGCGTCTGTCGGCGGAGTAGACAACGTGTATTTTGCCGTCTTTTGCGCATATTATTGAAGGATATTCCATAGAGGTTTTTGATTTTTTTAAATATTCGGCTTTCCAAGTTTTTCCGCCGTCGCGGGAGCGGAAAATTCCGAGCTCGTTGCGCCCTTTGCGCGTCGGGTTGCACACGAGCAGAATCGAGCCGTCGGGGGCCGCCGCGGCGTCGAGACCGCTGTTGGGGTTGGGAATTTCCGTTGGAACGGGCACGCTCCAATGGGCGCCGTCTTTCGATTTTGACGAGTAGACGAATCCCTTGCGCGAGCGCATAAATGCGGCAAGCGTTCCGTCTTTGATTTTCACGACTGCGGGTTGAATAAGCCCGCGGATAAGCGAGCGCGGAACTTTTGCTTCCGTCGGGGCGTTTTTGCCGTCCCAAATTTCAAAGTGCGAAGTCCAGCCGAAGCTTGAATGGAATTCGCGGGAGGAGGGCATTATGATTTTGCCGCCGAACTTTACGGGTTTGTTTTTTGTCGGGCCGATTGCGTCGTTGCCCAGCGGCGACTGCGCGCCCCAAGTTTTGCCGCCGTCGTCGGAATATTTGAAAAAACCCGACCACGTGCGCGGGGAGTCGCCGATTTTGTAGAAGATGTAGACGCGGTTGGCATCGGTAAAAAGAACGGGATTCCACGCCGCCGCGCGCAGGTTTTCGCCGAATTTTCCGTTAGCGATTTCCTCGGGGCGCGTCCATTTGCCGTCGGGGCGCAGACGCTGGAGGAAAATGGCGGTGTCGGCGCTCTTTTCGTAAAGGCCGCCAAAGTAGGCGCAAAGAAGCGTGCCGTCGGGCGCTTGCGCCACGGTTGCCGAATGGGCGGTAGGTATTTCGCGCCCGTAGAGGTATTCTTCGGAGATTTCCGCAAGCGGATTTGCCTTTGCCGAAAGCGCGGCAAACAACACCGCAATAACAAGTCGAATTTTCATTTTAGCCGTTTTTCAGCTTTTCAAGCAGATTTTTTGCCTTCCTCCAGAGAGGCGGGTTGAAGAGCCTGTAATTCATGGCGCAGACTTTTTGCCCGTTGTAGTAGAACGCCTTTTGCGAGCGGTTTACAACAACAACGCTGCCGTCGCCGTACTTGATTTCAAATACGTTTTCGGCAAGCTCTTTGTGCGAGAGCATTTCCTCAAGCAGCAAGTGGCGCAGCTTTTTGAACTGGTCGTACGCCTTGCGTACCTGCGGGAGATTCCACAAGCCCACGCCGTAGAAAATGGGTCTGCCGCCGAATTCTATGAGGCGCAGGTTGTTTTCCTGCGTGAGGGCTTCCTGCGTGATTTTGTCTGTATTGTGCAATACGACATCGTGGTAGACGAGCTCCCAGAAGGGCACGAACTTGTCCACAAACTGCATGGATTTTTGTTTGTAGACGTATTTTGCGCGCATCGGGGCGCAGACGTAGTTTACGTAGTCTACCTGACCTATGATGTGGTCAAACCCGCATTCAGAGGCAAAGCCGCCGAACTTTTCGCGGTACATCAACGCTATTTTCTTTTGGACTTCGCCGACTTGTTTGCGGTTGCCCGCGTGCTTTGGGTCGAAGCAGCGGTACGGGGCTACCGCGGTGAAAACATCGACGTAGTGCGCGCCTCTAAAGCCCAGTTTTGCGGTGCGCTCTATATCGGAGGGAATGAACTTTTCCCACGCGTTGACGAGGCACAAGTTGTAGGCTATGCCGCCCGTCCACGCGCCGTTTCTTTCAAGCTTGCCGTCGGGGGATTTTGAGATGTTGTCGGGCGACCAGTCGGGCGAGCAGGTGAAGGCGTCGGTGTAGTTGTCGTGCCCGTCCATCACATAGCCGAGCTTTCTACCGTACTGGATTAGCTGCTTGAGCGCGTTTTCGCCGCCTGCCTCGGGGGAGACGGGGAAGATTGTGGGCAGTCGGGCGTCGTCGCCGCCTGTCTGCCAGCCGGTTATGCAGACTGCGAGGTCGTCTATGCCGTACGCCTTGATTTCGTCAAGTTGGGTTATTCCCATTGAAAATTTGCGGCCTTTGGGCGCGTATTCCTCGCGCTCGGCGATGATTCCGTATTTTTCGTCCCTGAACGGCTTGCCGCCGCG
>DAVZIV010000294.1:0-2175 GCA_052273125.1 Candidatus Merdousia sp.
AGAGCCTAATTTCTAAAATTAGAATACCCAAAACTTCTGAACAGATTGACGTAAAAAAACTCAAATCAGAACCGGCATTGTAAGCTGTTAAAACGCGCGAGGCTCGAGGCAGGACTTGTGTTTTGGCGAACGTAGACGGGCTGAAGCCCGTTAGTCGAAGCCAAAACCAAGTGATGCCCGAGAGCATTGCCTTTGGCGTGGTTTTTATAAAGAAAAGGGCAACTTTCGTTGCCCCTATTCTTGAGATAAAACCACGCCACGCCAAAGGCAATGCGCCCTCGCGCGTTTTAAGTGCGTTTTTATTTGTGGCTGTAGTAGAAGTCCACCTTGGCCGACACGTCTTTGTAGGAAGCGTCGATTGTGTAGATTTCCTTGTATTCGGCGAAAGCCAAATCGCCCTTGCCCATTTTTTCGTAAACGGTTGCAAGCTCGTAAATGATTTCCTTTTTGGCGTCGTTCATTATCTTGGCCTCGTTTTTGGCAGTCAAGAGCTGCTCTACGGCGAGGTCGAATTTACCGCCCAAGAAGAAAGCCCTGCCCAAACCCAAGAGAGACTGCAACCTGACTTTGGGACTGCGCTGGGCAACCTGCAACTGCTTGATGGCTTCGTCGAGAACGCCGTCGGCAAGATAGAGAGAGCCGAGAGTGTAGCGGTAGTTGAAATCGTTGGGATAGCGTTCGACCATCTCCTTTGCGTTGGCAAGCTTGATGGCGTGCTCGTTTTTGAGAGCGGCGTCAAGCTCGTTCTTGAGGGCGGCGTCGTCGGGCTTTTCGGAAAGCTGCTTTTTGAGGGCGGCAATTTTCTGCTCGAGTTCCTGAACGACGAGGTCGTTTTCGAGCTTTTCAAGAGTTGTGTCGCCCGCGCCGAGGGGTTGCTGGCGCGCCTGACGCACATACTTGAGCGCTTCGGAATACCAGCGAAGCTCGCGCAAATATTTGCACATATCGCGATAAAGATTGATGTTCTGAACGTCGGCGGCAATTTTGCCCCTGAGCTCTTCGACAAACTGCTTGAGGGTTTCCTCGTCGTTGACGGAGCTTGTCTGACGCTCGCGGGCGAGCTGCTCTTTGGCGTCTTTGACCTTGTTGCGGGCGCTTCCCCCTTCCTCCCACTTGCCCTTGTTCATTGTCTTCATAACGGAAGCGGTGCGGGCGAGCGCCTGAGCTTCTCCGTTGGCGCGGTTTTTGGAAAGAATGGTTTCGCAAACCTGCATTGCCTCGTCGGGCTGCTTGTTTTTGACGTAGGCGTTCGCCAGAGCCAGAAGATTTGCCTCAGTGGGGGCGTAGTGGGCAAGAGCCATATAGCCCGTAGCCGACACGCCGAAATAGCCGATTGAATCCGCCGCCTCGACAAGCAGCCTGACCGCCGCGGGGTTGTCGGGACACGCTCCGAGAAGCTGTTCGACCCGCGCAATAACGCCGATGGCATCGCCGTTTTTGATCATCGACTTTGCCTTCACTGCAAAGAGCGCCGTTTTGACCGCCGCAACAACTTTCGCCACGGGCGAGCCTTTGCCGTACTTTGCATACTGCGCCTGACGCAGAATTTTGCGGACTTCCACACAGTTGGGATATTTGCCCAAAACCGTGTTGCAAATGTCGATGGCGTAGTCGGGGCTTTTTGCCAAAGTTTTTTCGGCGTTTTCAATCTGCCTTGCGTAGCGGGGGTCTATTTCCGAGATGAGGGTTTCCTTGATTTCTTCCTGGGTTTGAGATTCCATATAAAATAAACTTGGGTTAAATGATTCTTTCTTTGTATACGAAAACCGACTTTACTGCAAGTCATTTTCTACCGCTTTTTCAAGCGCGCGCATACATTTTTCGACTTTTTGAACGTCTTTGCCCTCCACGAGCAGGCGGATTTTCTTTTCCGTGCCCGAATAGCGCACGAGAGTTCTGCCCTCGGATCCGAGTTCCGCATTGCAGGCGGCTATCGCCGCCGTGAGAGTCGGCGTCCGCTCGATGGGAATTTTTTTTGCGACATTGACCGCCTTCGACACCGACGGATACATAGCCATTCCGCCGCGCAACTGCGAGAGCTTCCGGCGCTTGGACGCCATAACCGAAAGCACCGAGAGCGCCGCGGCAAGGCCGTCGCCGCAGGGGGAAATTTCCGAAAATATGAAGTGCCCCGAGTTTTCGCCGCCGACGTCAGCCGTTTTCAATCATCATCCG
>DAVZIV010000295.1:0-2168 GCA_052273125.1 Candidatus Merdousia sp.
ATAAACGCCGCCGCGCATTAAAGAATTTTGAGTTTGGAGAGTATGAATTTGTAGTTCGGGTCGTCGGGGGAGAGGTTGCCGTCGAGGGCGGTATGGACGGCTTTCTTGATGTATTCGGGGGAGAGCTTGTACTGCATCATTTTTTTGATGATTATCTTTGCAATCTCTTTGGAAAGCTCGGCGTCGCGCACCTTGAAATTGGTGGCAAGCAGATTCACCTGACCCGCGGTTATTGTGTTTTCGAGCATTCTGCAAACGGCGGGCGTGCGCTGCGATTCGTCGAAAAACATATTCCAGAGTTTCATTCTATATGCCTCGTTGCCGCGTCTGACGAGAATTTCGAGAGCCTGCATATCGCCGGAATCGGCGTGCTCCTTTAATACGCGCTGCACGGCGTAGCCCGAATTTTCAACCAAGACGTTTTCGGCGTATTTTGAGAAGGGTTCTTCGCCCGACTTGAAAACGCGGAAAATCTTTTCCATATTGGTGTCGTCGGTGCAGAGGAAACGCGCACTGTAGATTGCAAGGGCGCGAATGTCGGAGTCGGGGTTGTCGAGCTCGGCGGCTATGATGGGGTAGAACGCGGTGTCGCCGGTAATCATAAAGCTGCCCATTGCGGCAAGTTTTGCCTTTTTATTAAGCGACGGAAATTTGCCTGCCAGCCATGCCGAGTTTGCAAATGTGCGCCCCTTGTTCATTGCCTTTGCGGCAGCTGCGGTCTGCGCGCCGCCTTCGGCTATGAGGGCGTCGAGATACTTTACGCGGGCGTCGGCGTCCATAAGTTCGGAGCGTGCAAAGACGGCGTTGGGGCAGTCTTGCGGGACAAATTCCAGAGCCTTTTGCGCCGCGCTTTTGCGCCCCCGCGCAATGGCGCGCTGGGCGATGAACACGAGCGACTGTGTGGCGTCTTTTGCGCGGAAGTCGTTCTTTTCCCGAATTCGGGCGAGGGCGTCAGTGGCGCTCGTATCGAAGAGCGAAAGCAGACCAGTTTCGTCGTCGTAGCGGGCGAGCGAGCGCACGGCAAAAAGGGCAAGCTCCTTGTCGGCGGAGTTTGCCGCGTCTATGACGGCGCTTTTCTTCGTTCCCCTGAGGGCGAGCAGCGCAAGGGCGTTTTCCTTGAGCTGGATTTTTGCCTCGGGATTTTCGAGAACATCGACGGCTGCGGAATCGACCGCCGAGTAGTCAAGGCCTGCAAACACGTCGCAGACGTACGGGGCTTTGGCTTCGTCGAAGAGGTAGGGCTTGAGTGCGTCTACGCTGTCCCTGCCCGCGACGGGCTTGAGGACGGCGCACGCAAGGCGGAAAGCCTCGTCGGAGAGTTTTTTGTTTGCGATTTCCGCGAGAATTTTCGTCTCGATTTCCGCGCAGAGTTCGGGCGTTTGCGACTGGCGCTTGAGGTCGTGAAACCACGCAAGGGAGTCGCCCGCCTTGTATGCGGACATATCCGAGTAGTTGTCGGCGAAGAGGGACGCCGCCGCGGCGCAAAGTATAGCTATGAAAATTTTCTTCATTTTATGTGCGTTGTTGAAGGTTATGCTTGGAGAGCCCACGGCGATGTGTAGGCGCGGTCGCACAGGCGCGCGGCCTCGGCGTCGCCGACAATTTCCTCGGTCTGCGGGTCCCAGACTATTCTGCGGTTGAGCTTGTAGGCTATTTCCGCCAGCAGGCATCCCGTGTTGGTGCGGTGGGCAACTTCAATGTCCGTAGAGGTGATTCGGCGGTCGAGAACGCTGTCTATGAATGCCGTAAAGTGGTTGCGGAAGCGTATCGGGAAGAGTCTGTCTTCGGTCGGCAGAATTATTCTGCCCGAGATGTCTACGGGGTCGGAATGGATTATTCCGCGCCCGACGAAAAGCCTGCCTTTCGAGCCGAAGAATTCCACTCCGTTGGGGTATGTGTCGGAAATTTCGATTTCCAGCCCGTTTTCGTAGAACATTGAAACGCAGAATTGCAGGGGCTGGTCGGAGAAGCCGTTTTCGGGCCATTTGACGAATTTCGGCACTATTTCGACGGGGCCGCTATTGTCGATTCCCAACGCCCAGTGCGCAATGTCGAGGTGGTGGGCGCCCCAGTCGGCAATTTTGCCCGCGCTGTAGTTGCAGACGCCGCGCCAGCGCGTGAACGTCTTGCGCGGGTTGTAGTAGGAGCGCATTGCGGGGCCCTGCCAC
>DAVZIV010000296.1:0-2161 GCA_052273125.1 Candidatus Merdousia sp.
GCGTGGTTTTTATAATAAAGAAAGGCGTTTTTGAAAAAACGCCTTTTACTTTAGAATATAACCACGCCACGCCAATCATTACGCGTCCTCGCGCGTTTTAACGAACGTGGTTTATGCGTTCGAGAAGCGTCGGGTGAGAGTAGTGGAAGGCACTGTATAGTGGGTGGGGAGTTAGATTGCCGAGATTCTTCGTGTGCAGTTTTTTCAGCGCCGAAATCAGCGGTTCGCCGCCGCCGCAAAGCTCGGCTGAAAAAGCGTCCGCCTCGTATTCGTGCCTACGCGAAAGCATATTTGAAAGCGGAGTAAACCAGAACGTAAACGCGCCGGAAAAGAGGGAGAACATCAGCAACACGCTGCCTACCCCCCAAGATTTGTCGAAGCCGAATTGCGTGTAAAACCAGTCGCTTGCGGCAATCCAGCCAATCAGGGCGAAGGCAAAAAACGTCATTGTAAAAGACGTTGCAAGCATTTTGAGAATGTGCCCTTTTCGGTAGTGACCTATTTCGTGGGCGAGAACCGCCTCAAGCTCGCGCCTGTCGAGCTGATCAATGAGGGTGTCGAACAAAACAATGCGGCGGAATTTTCCGAACCCCGTGAAATAGGCGTTGGAATGGGAACTGCGGCGGCTGCCGTCGATAACCTGAATTGTCTTGGCGCGGAATTTTCCGCGGTTTGCCAAATCGAAAAGCGCGGTCTTAAGCTCGCCGTCGGGCAGGTCCTGAAGCTTGTTGAAGAGCGGAACAATGAATATCGGGTAGACAACCATCATAACGACGAGAAACACCGTATTTGCGGCAAAGCCCAATATCCACCAAGTATCCTCGAATTTTTCCGTAAAGAACAGAACAAGCGCAACCATCGGAACGAACAGAAGCACGCTTAAGAGGGATTCCTTCGCCTTGTCGGCAATCCAAAGCCCGACGGAACTTTTGTTGAAACCGAACTTCTGCTCTATGGAAAACTGCTCGAAAAATTCAAACGGCAGAGACGGAACTGAAAGCAGCACGAGAATGGCCATAAGCGTAAATGCCTGCCCCCACACGCCCGTGCCGAAAAGATGTATGAATTTTCCGAACAAATACGGAAACGCCCCGCAAACCAAAAGCGCCGCCACAAACGCAAACGAAAACAAATCCTCCGCCACGCCGAATTTTGTCTTTGCCTCCGTGTAGCGGAGACTTTTTGAAAACGTTTCGGAATCGACAAAGCTTGAAAACGCCTCTGGAACGCCCGCGGAATGTTTTTTCAATTCGCGCAAGTTCAGATATTCCAAAAATGCCGACGCGCACACCTTGAGTATGCACGCCGCCAAAACTACCCACACTGCCGCACTCATTTTACTTTATGAGTTTTTTGAAAATGTCCAGAAGCATCGCGGGGTTTGCCTTGCCGCGCGAAGCTTTCATAACGGGGCCGATAAGCGCATTGATTGCCTTTTCGTTGCCCGCCTTGAACTGCGCGACCGCCTTGGGATTTGCGTCCATCGCCTGCTGGCAGAACGCCTCAAGCTCGCCGGAATTGCTGTTTTGCGAAAGCCCCTTTGCCTTGACGATTTCACCGGCGGTTGCGCCCGTGTTGAACATTTCCACAAACACGTCCTTTGCAATCTGCTTCGAGATTACGCCGTCGTCTATTATCTTTACAAGACCCGCCAAATTTTCGGGAGTAAGCGGGCAGTTTTCCAAATGCTTGGAGTGCTCGACAGACTTGCGCTCGGGCTCTTCGCCGAAAACGTCGTCAGCCTGCCGCTCTTCGGCGGCGGCCTCCTGCGACTTTGCGTAAAGTTCGCGCTGGAGGTCGTTGACAAGCATATTCGCCGTTGCCTTGGGATTTTTGTCGTAGGCGGCAAGCGAGCGCTCGTAGTACGCGCACAGCTCGCGGTCGTGGCAGAGCACGGAGGTTGCCGAATACGGCAGCCCGTAGTCTTTCATGTAGCGGCGCTGGCGGTCGAAAGGCATTTCGACAAGCTCCGAGCGGATTTTCTCCAGCATCTCGGGCGAAATCTTGACGGGAAGCAAATCGGGGTCGGGGAAGTAGCGGTAGTCGTGGGCGTCCTCCTTGTTGCGCATGGACTGCGTTATGCCCAAGTTTGCGTCCCAGCGGCGCGTTTCCTGAACGACGGGCACGCCCGTTTCCAGACACTCGCGCTGGCGCTTGATTT
>DAVZIV010000297.1:0-2160 GCA_052273125.1 Candidatus Merdousia sp.
CTCGTTCGCGGCGGCGCGGAAAGTGTCGCACGCCCAGAACAACGCCGCCGTCGGGGGAGAGCAGGTGGGCGAGCTTTGCCGCCGTCGTTGTCTTGCCCGCGCCGTTGACGCCGACAAGGCAGACTACCGACGGGTTTTGCCCGTCGCCATTGTTGAGCGTTCCCTGCGAGCCTTCGAGAATGTTTTCAAGCACCGCCGCGCCTATTTCGGCGGCTTCCTTGCCGCGCAGTTCCCTGTTCTTGCGGTAGTGGGTGCGGATTGCATTTATTACGTCGTCGGCGGTTTCGTAGCCGAAGTCGGCGGCGTAGAGAGCCTGCTCGATTTCGTCTATGTCGGACTCGTCGATTTTTCGAGAGAACATCGACGCCAGCCCGCCGAGGGCTTCGGCGGTGCGTTTTAGCCCCTCCCTGAATTTTTTGAAGACCGAAAACATCACTTTTTTGCGGGGGTGCGCAGCGGGCGCGCGAGCGTCGTTTTTACCTTGTCGAGTATCCCGTTGACGAAGCGCTTCGATTCCGAAGACGAATACGTTTTTGCCAAATCCACCGCCTCGTTTATGGAGACTATCGGGGGAATGTCGTCGCGGTGGGCGAGCTCGAAGATTGCAAGGCGCAGTATTGCCAAATCCACCTTGGCTATTCTGTCTATTGTCCAGTTTGTCGCGTAGCGCGAAATTTTTGCGTCTATTTCCGCGAGATTGGCGTTGACGCCCGCAATAAGCTCGTCGGCGAAGGCGTAGTAGCGGCGGTCGTGCTCCTTCGATTCGAAGAACGCGTCGAGGTCGGCGGGGATTGTCGCCGAGGCTATCTCCTGCATGTAGATAAACTGCATTGCAGCGACCCTGTTTTCGCGGCGTCCCGCCAGTTTTGACTCTTTTTCGTTGGTATCCATCTCTATCAAACGTGTTGCAATTATAACAATTTTTATTTCGCTCTTTTGAGCTTTTGCGCCAGCTGCGCCATTTCGACCGCAGCCTCTCCGAACTCCACACCGCGCCTGATTGAGCCCGTGGTTCTCTCCTGCGCCTGCGCGCGGTTGTTGGTGACCACTATGCCGTCAATCATGGGCGTGCATGTGCGCGAAGCGGCCGCCTGAAGTGCGTTCGCCGTTGAATGGGCTATTATTTCGTGGTGCGGGGTTTCTCCCGCCACTACAACGCCGAGGGCAATCACGGCGTCGAACTTTCCCGATTTCGCCAGCATTTCGCAGGTAAACGGCAGTTCTCCCGCCCCCGGAACGCGCACCGCGGCGATGTCTTCCGCCTTTGCGCCGAGGCGCTCGAGCGTCGCCGTTGCGTCTTTTAAAAGCGCGTCCACAAGTTCGCCGTTGAAGCGCGATGCCGCTATTGCGAATTTACAGCCTGCGGCGTTTAGATTTTGCGCAATGCCTCTGTCAAGACTCATAAAAAATCCTATATTTTAATTTCCTCAACCATTTCCAACCCGTAGCCTTCCGGTATGAAATGCGCGCCTATGTTTGTTGTAAGCAGGCGTATTTTGGAAAGACCAAGCGAGCGCAGAATCTGCGTGCCCATTCCGTAGTCGCGCACGTTGGGCGTTATTGCCACGCCTTCGGGAACGCTTATTCCCGAATTCGGAAGGCTCACGTACACGAGCGCGCCGCGCCCCTCTTGGGCTATGCGTTTCATAGCCGAGGAGAACGAGCTTGCCGCCGATGTCGGATAGTCGGAAGACCCGAACAAATCGGCAAAGACGTTTTCGGAGTGCACGCGCACGAGCGTCGGGGCGGCGTCGAGTTCGCCCATTGTCAGCGCGTAGTGGCTGCGACCGTCGGCGGCGCGGAAGACGCGAAGCGTGAAGTTTCCGTATCCTGTTTCAAACGGGCGCGCCGAAACTTCGCGCACGAGCGACTCTTTTCTGAGGCGGTACTCAATGAGCGAGGCAACGCTCATTAGCTTCATCGAGTGCTTTTTCTTGAATTCCACAAGGTCGGGAATGCGCGCCATTGTGCCGTCGTCTTTGATTATTTCGCAGATTGCCGCGCACGGTGGCAGCCCTGCGAGTTTTGCCAAATCAACGGCGGCTTCGGTGTGGCCTGCGCGCTCCAAAACGCCGCCGTCGCGGGCGCGCAGCGGGTTGAGGTGTCCCGGGGTTGAGATGTCGGCGGCGGTGCTTGCGGGGTTTGCCATTGCCTTGATTG
>DAVZIV010000298.1:0-2160 GCA_052273125.1 Candidatus Merdousia sp.
TGAAAAAGATAATAATCCCCATAACAACGTCGCTGTTTGCGGCAGCCGCGGCGCTCGCAGCCGACATCACGCTGAGCGAGTCCACGCAGCTTGCCGTCAACCGTGTCGACACAAACTATATAATAAACAAGGATAACATAACCATAACGCACTCGAACAATAACGGTGCGCGCCACCCCACGGATACGGTTATATTCCAGCTTGGCTCGCATACGGGCACGGTTCTTACATCGAAAGACGTAATTCCCGAAAGCAATAACGAGTTTCCGTTTTTCGGTTTTTGCGGTATTCAGTTTGTAGGCGACGGCGCGTCGGTTTCCGACATCACACTTTCGCCGACGGAGGGCGCAACGCCCATTGCCATTATGGGCAACAAAATCCTGACAGACAACGCATTCACAAACGCCTTTACGGTGAGCAATACTACGTTCAACCACAATATGGGCGAAAACAGCGTATTGACGGGCAGAGCCAATGTGCGCGTGATAAACGGCGGCGTTCTCAACTGGAATACGTCGCTTGCCAAGCAGTGGGATTCCACCAACAAGGTTTATCTGACGGGCGATTCCAGAATATACGGCATTAAATTCTCCGCGGACACCGCCGGCGACGGCACAATCAACTTGGGCAAAGCTTCCGCCGACACAGACGCAAGCGGCAACGATTCGTTTTTCAACACGAATTTTGAAAACGTAAAAGTCAACTTCGACAGCGCTTTTACAAATAAAGTAGTCTTTGACTACAACGACGCCGCCACAATGAGCAATACCGTGTTCAACCAAAACGGCAAGGTCATTACGGTCAATGCGGGCAAAACGTTTACGGCAACGGGAACTACGTTCTCCGACGGACTGAATGTTTCGGCAAAATCGGCTATCGACATTCGCGCGTCTTCGCTGACGTACGGCGCGGGCAGTTTCGAGTTGAGCAGCGGAGCTTCGTTTATCGCCTCCACCATGAATTCCGTCTATACTCGCTTCTACGGTGTGGATCGCGACTCCACCGTAATCGCAATCAAGGGCACTTCGCTCGTCGGCAATTTCATCGGCGAGAACGCTACGTTCCAGATTTACGCCCCCTCAAGCGCCGATTTCACCATGAGCGGCATTAAGAACGCCACAGTGGAATTCAAGAGCAATTTTGCCAAGACGGTGGGCGATTTCGGTTCTTCCGCGGGTCTGAAGGTTGTTGTGGACGACAATGTCAGCGTTTCGGTAAAAGGCAGATTCTCCGGCAACCTTGCCGATTTGACTCTCCGCGACGGCGCTTCGTTCACGACAGATGCGTACGCGCCCACGGGCACGGGCGGCAACAACATTGTCGGTTCAATCAACGTTGCAAAGGGCGCAAAAGTGCAGGTTGAGGGCGGTTTGCGCACGAGAGGCTTCGTTGACGGCGCGCTTATCATAAACGGTACGGGTTCTACGGCAGCGACCTTTCATAACACGATGGACTCTTTCATCTTGGGTCTCAACGGTTCCATCACGTTCGGCGCAAACGCAACCGTTTCGCAGAAAGCCCAGCCCATCGACAGCGGTTCATACGAAGTCAAGAACTGGGTCGGCGCTTCACAGGCTATTGAGCTGGCTTCAAATGCCGCCAAAGACGCTCTGCAGTTCGGCAACAAGCTTTACATCGGCAACGGCGTAAACGTTGTTTTGAATTCGACGGACGCCTTCAATATCGAAGGCAAATCCCAAGCCGAATCTACGTTCACGTTCCAGCGCTCTCTGAATATGTTTGGCACACTTGTCGATAACACGAAGGTTTCCGGTTTCACAATCAACGCCGTCAACAACATCGGATCCATTGCGTTGCTTGACGAAGGCAACTCCACTCTGGAATTCAAATTCGGCACCGCCGGCGTGTTGATTTTGGGCGAAAGCGCTTCGCTCAACGCCATCGAAACTTCGCTTTCCGACTACACGCTTGTCATTCACGGAGAAATCTCGAATCAGTTCAAGATTTTCGACCTATCGGAAGATGAAATCTTGGCGCACGTAGAAGTTGACGCGGGCAAAACGCTGCAGATTGTTGACGCAGGCAACGGCGCGTATTGGCTGAATGTAATTCCCGAGCCTTCCACCTATGCGGCAATACTCGGGGGTTTGGCGATAGCTTTTGCGTTTATGAGAAAAACGCGCAAGGGCGCGTAATCAT
>DAVZIV010000299.1:0-2155 GCA_052273125.1 Candidatus Merdousia sp.
TATTCGCTGATGGTGAGCGTAGACGCCGAGGCGTCGCCGCTTGCGGGTAAGTCTGCGGCGGCAAACTGCGCGGCGAAAAAATCAAATTCCAAAAATTCGCTTTCTTTCTCGCAGGCTACGATGCAGAATGTCGAGCTTGACTGCGACGTGTTTGTGGCGGGCGGCGGGCTTTCGGGCATTTGCGCGGCTCTTGCGGCGGCTCGCAGCGGCGCGAAAGTCGTGATGGTTCAGAACCGCTCGCGCCTGGGCGGCAACGGCAGTTCGGAAGTCAGAATGCACGCCCTCGGCATCAATTCCGAAAAAGTCGGCTTCAGGGAATGCGGCATTTTGGAGGAGCTCAAACTTAAAAACATTGTTGAAAACCCCGAATTCAGCTGGGTCGTTTGGGACGTAATGCTCTACGACAAAATCCGCTGCGAAAAAAACATCACTCTGCTTTTGGACACCACCGTCTACGGCGCGGACGTTGTCGACGGCGTTATTACAAGGGCGTATGCGCGCTGCGATATGTCGATGACAAACTACGTCGTCAAAGCCAAGCAGTACATAGACTGCACGGGCGACGCGCGTCTTGCCGAAGAGGCGGGCGCGCAGCTGATGTCGGGGCGCGAGGGCAGCGAAAAATACGGCGAGAGTCTCGCGGGTGTCTTCACCAAGGGCGACCATCTCTGCTGCTCGATGATGTTCACTTCGCGCGATGTCGGGCACGAAGTCAAATTCACCGCGCCGTCTTGGGCGCACAAAATCACCGCCGAAAACCTCAAATTCAGAAAGCCCGCCGACTTCCTCTACGGCTACTGGTTCATCTCTTTCGGCGGCAAGCTCGACATCATTCACGACACCGAAGTCATACGCCGCGAACTCCTCTCCATTCTTTTGGGCGTTTGGAATTATTTCAAAAACAGCGGCAAGTATCCGCAGACGAAAAATCTCGATTTGGACTTTGTCGCAATGTTTCCCGCCCGCCGCGACACCAACAGAATTGTCGGCTACGACATCTTCACCCAGCACGACATAGAGGGCAAGTGGCGGCAGCGTCCCGACCAGATTATCACCGTCGGCTGGCCGATGGAGGACCAGCCCAGCGACGGCTTCTATTTCAAGGGCAAACCCGCAATCTACGGCGGCAGCGTGCCGTTCTACAATCTGCCGCTTAGCGTCATGTATTCAAGCGATGTCAAAAATCTCTTTATGGCGGGGCGCAATATGAACACAAGCCACATTGCTTTCACGTCCACGCGCATAATGAACACGGGTGCGCTTGCGGGCGAAGTTGCCGGCAATGCCGCGGCAATGTGTGCCCGCGACGGCGTTATGCCGCGCGAATTCGCCACGAATGACGACTCTCTCACAAAGCTGCGCCGCAAGCTGATGAAAGACGGAAACATCATTGTAGGTTTCAAAAACGACGACCCCGACGACCTTGCGCGCTCTGCCTCTATTTCCGCCACGGCTTCCGCCCGCGGAACTTCAGCAGCCAACATTCTAAACGGAATTTCCTTCGACGCAAAAGGCTCGGACGCCAACAAGTGGCTTGCGCCGATTGCCGAAAAACCCGTCGTTGAGCTGTCTTGGAAGTCGCCCGTCAAAATTTCCGAAGTACGCCTGAATCTCGACGCAGGCTGCCGAATGATTACGCAGACTTCTCAGGTGTCTTTCGTCAAAAAGATGATTCACGCCCCGCAACCCGAAACATTGCGCGATTTCGACATTGTCGCGGTACTGCCCGACGGAGAGGAAAAGACGCTTGCGCAGGTTCGCGGCAACTATCAGAAACTGATTGTGGCAAAATTCGATTGCGTCGAAGTCAGGGCGCTGAAAGTGAAGTGCCTTGCCTCCAACGGCTCGGAGTATGCCTCCATCTTCGAGCTCCGCGCCTACAAGGCGTGAAATTGGCTTAAAAACGCGTTTCGGAATCACCTGCCACTGCTCGCGTACTTCAGTACGCCACGCACCGTCAGTTGCATAAAAAACATTTTTTTTCATGGACGTAACAAAATATTCAAATCAGAATGTCCAAAACTTCTGAACGGATTGACATAAAAAATATCGGCTTAGAATCCTCATTGTGAGCTGTTAAAACGTGCGAGGCTCGAGGCGATATTCGTGTTTTGGCGAGCGTAGGCGGGCTGAAGCCCGCCAGTCGAAGCCGAAA
>DAVZIV010000300.1:0-2144 GCA_052273125.1 Candidatus Merdousia sp.
TTCCGTGCGCTGCCGCGCCATGGCAAAATTTTGCGGGGGCGAACCATCTTACAAAATTCAATGTTTATCGCAAAATTTAATGGAAAAAGTTGTTGCAAAATCGCAAAAATCCCACAACATTCAAAGGATATTTTTCAATAAAAAAAGGAAACAACAATGAATAAAAAAACACTCCGCGATGTAGATTTGAAAGGCAAAAAAGTCATTATGCGCGTCGACTTCAACGTCCCCGTTAAGGAAGGCGTCATCAAGGACGACACCCGCATCAAAGGCGCCCTGCCCTCGATTAAATACGTGCTCGAACAAGGCGGCAGCCTTATTCTGATGTCGCACATGGGGCGCCCCGACGAAAAAGGCATCACGCCCGACACCACTATGAAAATCGTCGCCGACTACCTCGCGAAGCTCCTCGACAAGAAAGTTGTTTTCGTTCCGGACTGCGCAGCTGCTGACGCCGAAGTTGCCGCAATGAAACCCGGCGACATCGTAATGCTTGAAAACACCCGCTACCACGCCGAAGAGCAGGCAAAGTGCAAACAGAAAGACGGCGAAAGCGACGAAGATTTCAAAGCCCGCAAGGCGGCTCTCAAGGAAAAGCAGAAGGAACTTGCAAAGAAGCTTGCCTCCTACGGCGACATTTTCTGCAACGACGCTTTCGGCACCGCGCACCGCGCCCACGCCTCCACGGCAGTCATCACAAAGTATATCGGCACGTCGGTCGCAGGTTTCCTCATGGAAAAGGAAATCGAGTACTTGGGTTCGGCTGTCGAAAATCCCGTCCGCCCGTTCGTGGCAATTTTGGGCGGCGCAAAAGTTTCCGACAAGCTGGCGGTCGTCAAGAACCTCCTCACCAAGGTTGACACGCTCATTATCGGCGGCGGCATGGCTTACACATTCCTCAAGGCTCTCGGCAACAACATCGGCAACTCGCTTTGCGAAAACGACCAGATTGAATACGCCAAGGAAATGATGCAAACGGCAAAGGAACGCGGCGTAAAATTCCTCCTCCCCGTTGACAACATCGCCGCCGACAAGTTCGACCCCAACGCAAACACGCAGGTTGTCGAAGGCAGCATTCCCGACGGCTGGATGGGCTTGGACATCGGCCCGAAATCCATCGCCCTCTTCTCCGACGCCATCAAGAGCGCAAAAACCGTTGTTTGGAACGGCCCCATGGGCTGCTTTGAAATGGAAAAATTCAGCAAGGGCACTTTCGGCGTTTGCGAAGCCGTAGCCCAGGTAAAGGCAAACGGCGGAATTTCCATCATCGGCGGCGGCGACTCCGTTGCGGCGGTGAACAAGAGCGGCTTGGCGTCGAAAATGTCGCACGTATCCACGGGCGGCGGCGCGTCGCTTGAATTCCTCGAAGGCAAGGAACTCCCCGGCGTTGTATCCCTTCAATCAAAATAAATTCCAACAAAGAAAGATAAATACTATGGCACGCAAATATTTCATAGCAGGCAACTGGAAAATGAACAAGACGGCCGCCGAAGCGACCGCCCTCATAGACGCCATCAAGGCTAAAATCGGCACGCAGACAAAAGTAGACGTAGCCGTATGCCCCACGTTCACGGCTCTCGACGCCGCCAGCAAGGCTCTCAAAGGCTCGACAATCAAGCTCGGCGCCCAGAACGTCTATGTAAAGCCCAGCGGCGCGTACACCGGCGAAATCTCCGCCGATATGCTCAAGGAATTCGCCTGCGAATACGTAATCTTGGGGCACAGCGAACGCCGCGAATACTTCAAGGAATGCAACTGCTTTGTAAACGAAAAGGTCAAGGTAGTCTTGGCTAACGGTATGAAGCCCATTGTTTGCGTCGGCGAAAAGCTCGAAGAACGCGAAGCCGGCAAGACAATCGACGTCGTTTCCGAACAGGTCGTCAAGGGCTTGGCTGGCATCTCCAAGGAAGACGCCAAGAATGTCGTCATTGCCTACGAACCCGTTTGGGCAATAGGCACGGGCAAAACTGCAACTCCCGCCATGGCTCAGGAAGTTCATGCGCAAATCCGCAAGAACCTCACCGACCTCTTTGGCGCAGATGTTGCCGAAGGTATGCAGATTCTCTACGGCGGTTCTATGAAGCCCGAAAACGCCAAGGATCTCCTTGCAGAAAAGGACATTGACGGCGGTCTCATCGGCGGCG
>DAVZIV010000301.1:0-2142 GCA_052273125.1 Candidatus Merdousia sp.
CTACCGCGCGGCGACTTTCTGTGATGTGCCGGTTGCGCTTGTGGCAACGGGCGGCGATTCGCGCGGGCGTCTTTTGGAGGTCTGTCCCAAGGCGCTTGGCATTTTTGCGGATTTGCGCGAACTTTCGGAAGACGTTTTCGGAGTGTCAATATAATGCCCGCCGTCGGCGACAGTGTAAAAATTTCGGGAGTCGTTGACAGGATTCTGTTCTTCAACGAGGAGAATTTCTATTGCGTTGCGCAGCTGAAAATTCCCTCCAAAAACGGCGCTATCGAGCGCTCCGTAACAATCACGGGCGTGATGCCGTCGCTTCAGTGCGGCGAGACAATCGACGTTGTGGGCGAATGGTCGCGGCATTCTTCGTTCGGCAACCAGATAAAGGTGAAGTCGTTTGAATCGCGCCTGCCGTCGGAGGTTTACGGCATCGAAAAATTTTTGGGCTCGGGTCTTATTGACGGCATCGGTCCGACCTACGCAAAGCGCATTGTGGAGCGCTTCGGCGAAAAGACGCTCGACGTGATAGACTCGGCAAGCTCCAAACTTTTGGAGGTGCGCGGCATCGGCAGGGAGAGGCTCGCCCGCATACGCGCCTCTTGGCAGCAGCAAAAGGGGCTGCGCGATGTCGTGATAGCCCTGCGTGTCTACGGAATAGGCATGGCGATGTGCGTGCGCATAATGAAGCGCTTCGGCGTCGACGCTCCGCGGATTGTACGCGAAGAGCCGTACAAGCTCTCCCGCGAAATCGACGGCATCGGCTTTAAAACCGCCGATATGATAGCCCTCAACGGCGGCGTTTCAAACGAGAGTTCCGAGCGCGTCTGCGCGGGTGTGCTTCATTCGCTCGACGAATGCGAAGACGACGGCAGCACTTGCGCGCTCGTCGGCGAGCTTGTGTCGCGGGCGTCTTCGCTTTTGGAAGTCGATGCTGCAAAGTGTGCCGACGCGGTCGCGACGCTTTCGGGCGATGGCGTTCTCAAATACGTGGGCGAGGGCATTGTCCAGCGCGATAGCCTCGACTACGCCGAGCGCAGAATAGCAAACAATTTAAGGCGGGTTGCGTCTTCGCCGTCGTGCCTGCCGCCGATAAAAGTTCCCATAGCCGTGGACTGGGCGGTCGGGCGCGCGGGGTTCGAGTTTGCCCCCGAGCAGCGCGACGCCGTCGCAGAGGCGCTTCAATGCAAAATCTGCGTGATAACGGGCGGTCCCGGAACGGGCAAAACCACAATCCTGCGCGCCGTCTGCGACATTCTGAAGGCGAAAAAATGCGTGCCCGTGCTCGCCGCTCCCACGGGCAAAGCTGCGCAGCGAATGACCGAAAGTACGGGGTGTCAGGCGCGGACAATCCACCGCCTCTTGGGCTTTGAAGACGGCAAATTCGTCTATAACGAATACAAGCCGATGCCCGCAAAATTTCTAATCGTCGACGAATCTTCAATGCTCGATACAAAGCTTGCCGCGGCGGTGTTTGCAGCGGTGCCGAGTTCGGCGCACATTCTGCTTGTCGGCGACATCGACCAGCTTCCGAGCGTCGGCGCGGGCAACGTTCTGCGCGACATAATAGATTCCGCGCGCTTTCCCGTGGTGCGGCTTCAGCGCATTTTCCGTCAGGGCGAGCGCAGCCAGATTGTCCGCGTTGCCCATTCCGTTTTGAACGGCGACACCGCAATGTCGGGAGTTTCCTGCGCGAACCTCGATAACGCAAATCCCGAAGACGACATCGTTTTCATTCCCGCCGAAACGCCAGAAGACTGTATCGATGCCTGCGTACGGCTAATCGGCGATAAAATCCCCCGCTGGTACGGGCTTGACCCCGTTTCCGACGTTCAGGTTCTCGCGCCCATGCACAAGGGAACGGCGGGTATTGCAAACCTCAATTTCAGGCTAAGGGAGGCGCTCAACTCAAACAGGCAGTCTCTCTCGTTCGGCGGCGCGGCGTTTTCCGTCGGCGACAAAATAATGCAGACGCGCAACAACTACGATCTCGACATTTTCAACGGCGACATGGGCAGAATTACCGCCGTTGCCTCCGACGGGGCTTCGCTGCTCGCCGAATTCGACGGGCGCAAAATAGCCCTTGCCAAGTCCGACTTGACCGACTTCCAGCAGGCGTACGCCATCAGCATACACAAGTCGCAGGGCAGC
>DAVZIV010000302.1:0-2128 GCA_052273125.1 Candidatus Merdousia sp.
CGCCCGGGAATTGTCCACAGGCTCGACAAGGAAACTTCGGGCGTGATGATAATGGCGAAGACCGACAACGCCTACTACCGACTCGTCGAAATGTTTTCCGAGCGCGAGCTCGACAAGCGCTACATTGCCCTTGTCTGCGGCGTTCCGACTGTCAGAAGCGGCGTAATCCGCAAGCCCATCGGCCGCCACCCGACTTTCAAAACCAGAATGTGCATTGCCGACGAATCCACGGGGCGCGACGCCCACACGGAGTGGTTTCTCGAGGAGAAATTCGGCAACAAGGCGGCACTGGTCAGCTGCAAAATTTTCACGGGTAGAACGCACCAAATTCGCGTGCACCTTTCCGATTTGGGATTCCCCATTTTGGGCGACTACATATACGGCTTCCAAAAAAACAAGCTTAAGGAAATTCCCGCGCCGCAGCGCGTAATGCTGCACGCCTTCAAGCTTTCGCTTCAACACCCCACGAAGGAGGGCGTTAAGATTGATGTAGAGGCTACGCCGCCTGAAGATTTCCGAGCCACTGCAGCTCTTTTGAAAAACACCTATCTATAAATTATGCAAAATTCACAACACCTTGAAACGCTCGCCGTTCAGGCGGGCTACGAACCCAAAAACGGCGATCCGCGCGTTCCCCCGATTATCCAGAGCACGACGTACGCCTATGACGACGCCCAGTCGCTTGCAAACCTTTTCGACCTCAAGGCGGCGGGGCATTTCTACACGCGCCTGAGCAATCCGACCGTCGAAATTCTCGAAAAGAAAATGGCGGCGCTCGAGGGCGGCATAGGCGCAATGGCGACTTCCAGCGGTCAGAGCGCAACGGCGTCTTTGGTTCTCACTCTTTGCGACGCAGGCGACCACATTGTAAGCGCAAGCACCATTTACGGCGGTTCGACAAACTTGCTCGGGCACAGTTTTGAAAAGCTCGGCATTTCCACTACGTTTGTAGACCAGACTGCATCGGAAGACGAAATTTTTGCCGCGGTTCGCCCCAACACCAAAATGATTTTCGGCGAATCTCTCTCCAACCCGAGCGTCAAGGTTTTGGATTTCGACAAATTCGCGCGGGTTGCAAGGCGCGCGGGCGTGCCGTTTGTAGTTGACAACACGTTCCCTACGCCTTTCCTCTGTCGCCCGTTTGAGCACGGCGCAAATATGGTTGTGCACAGCACTTCGAAGTATTCAGACGGGCATGCCTGCGCCCTCGGCGGCATCGTCATTGACAAGGGCGATTTCGACTTTGCCTCTTCCGACAAATTCCCCGCCTTCAATAATCCAGACCCCTCCTATCACGGTTTGGTTTACACGAAGACGTTCGGGAAGTTTGCCTTCTTGGCAAAGACTCGCTCGCACGTTATGCGCGACTTCGGCATGATGATGTCGCCCCAGAATGCGTGGCTGACGAATATGAATCTCGAGACGCTCGGTTTGCGCATGGAGCGCCACAGCCGCAATGCCGAACTTCTCGCGCAGCACTTAAGCCGCCACCCGAAAGTTGCGTGGGTGAACTATCCCTCTCTTGATTCCTCGCCCGACAAGGCTCTTGCAGCAAAGTATCTCAAGGCTTGCAGCGGCGTTATGACTTTCGGGCCCAAGGGCGGGCGCGCCGCCGCCGAAAGGGTTATGAATGCCCTCAAATTGGCGAAGATTGTAACCCACGTTGCCGACACGCGCACTTGCGTTTTGCACCCCGCGAGCACGACGCACAGGCAGCTTTCGGACGCGGAGCAGGTGGCTACGGGGATACTACCGGAATTGATAAGAATTTCCACTGGCATTGAGCACATAGACGACATCGTTGCCGACTTCGACCAAGCCCTTCAAAAGGCGTGAAATTGGCTTAAAAACGCCTTTCCCGCTCGGCGGGTTTCGATTCTGTGGCGCGGCGATGCGCGTAGCGCAAATCTCCGCTTTGCTTGGGATAACCACAAGTGGGATAGCGGCTTGAGCGAAGCGAAACCGCGTAAGGGCGAAGCCCTTCAATGGCATGGCGCTCCAGCGCCCGTGTGAAGGCGCGTAACGGTTGGCGTGGTTTTAACTTCGACTCACGGGCGTTAAGTCCGCTACGCTCGTTAAACCGCAAATTGACTCGCGGGCTGCGCCCCGTCTCGCCCCTTCGGGGTCT
>DAVZIV010000303.1:0-2121 GCA_052273125.1 Candidatus Merdousia sp.
AGTCTTTGCGCCGTCGTGCCCCATCAGGCGCAAAGCGTGCACGCGCGCGGCGACTTCCACCAAACGCGCCATGTCGCGGCCGGGGCGCACGGGTATTATAAAGTGGGGAATGGGAATTCCCAATATTTCGAAATATTTTATCTCAAGCCCTGTGCGGTCTTCGACCATTCCGCTCTGCCATTCGATGAACGAAACCACTATGTCTATGGATTTTTCCAAACGCACGCACTTGATGCCGAAAAGCTCCGCGACATTGATAATACCGATGCCGCGGCACTCCATATATCCGCGGCTGAGCTCGTTGCCGCGCCCGAGAACCTTGTGGTCGTTGACTTTGACGCAGTTTACGTAGTCGTCGGCTACGAGCGAATGCCCCTTGTCGATGAGCGCAAGCGCGCATTCGCTCTTGCCTATGCCGCTGTCGCCGCGAATGAGAGTGCCCACGCCCTGAATGTCGAGAAACGTTCCGTGAATGGAGGTTGTTGGAGCGAACATTCTGTTGAGCCTGACGATGAATTCGGAGGAAAACTCCTTCGACTTCATCTTCGTGCGCAGAAGCGGAATTTTCAGCTCGTTGGCGACGCCCACCATCGGGCGCGTCGGAGCCAAGTCGCGCGAAATCAGCATGCACGGTATTTCAAGATCCGCCATTTTTACAAGCATTTCGCGCTGGCGGCGCTCGGGAAGGTCGCGCATATAAGCCATTTCGCCCGCGCCGAAAAGCTGGATTCGCGGCGCGGCAAAGTTTTTAAAATAGCCGGTGATTGCAAGCGCGGGGCGGTTGATGCTGGGTTCGTGAATGATTCTGCCCATTCCGTCCGCGCCCGCCAACAGCTCCAGCTGGGCGGTGTCTTTGAAAACCTCGAAAAATTTTTCTACGGAAATTTCCTCGCGGGGCTTTGCGCCCGAGTTTTTCGCTTCCATAACACCTCCTACATTGAGAAGTTTTCGCCGAGATACAGGCGGCGCGCCTGCTCGTCATTGACGAGAAAATCGCTCGACCCCTCGCGCAAAACGGCGCCTTCGCAAATCAGATACGCCCTGTCCACAATGCTCAAAGTTTCGCGCACGTTGTGGTCGGTTATCAAAACGCCTATCCCGCGCGTTTTCAAACCGCGGACAATGTCCTGAACTTCCGCCACGCTGATTGGATCGACGCCGCTGAAAGGCTCGTCCATCAGAAGAAAATCGGGGCGCGTTGTCAGCGCGCGGGTGATTTCCAAACGCCTGCGCTCGCCGCCGGAAAGCGTGAACGCCTTCTGTTCCGCCAAGTGCGACAAATTCAGCTCTTCGAGCATATTCATTGAATAGTCGCGCAGCTGCTTTTTGGGAATGTCCAGAGTCTGGGCAACCGCCATAATGTTTTCGTAAACGGTGAGTTTTCTGAAAATGGACGCCTCCTGCGGAAGATAGCCTATGCCGCCGCGCGCGCGCTTGTACATCGGCATGCCCGTTATGTCTTTGCCGTTGAGAAAAACCTTGCCGCTCGTCGCCTGAACGAGGCCTACAATCATGTAAAAACTTGTAGTCTTTCCCGCGCCGTTGGGGCCCAGCAAGCCCACTATTTCGCCCGCGGAAACGCTTATGTTTACTCCCTTTACAACGCGACGCTTCCCGTATTCTTTGACGAGATTTTCCGTGCGGATAGACATAGCCTCATTATTGGAATCCATACCCGAGTTTCTAACAGCTATCCGTTCTCTTGCAATACTTTTGATTGGCAATTTTAGCCCGAACCAAGCGCCGAGCATCGACAGCCGAAGCCAAGTAAACGACAACCGCCAGCGGCGGCAAAAATATAAAACTTGCAACCGCCGCGACGAAAAACGCCGCCGCGCGCGCATATCTCAAGCAAAACAACTGCCCGAGCCCAGGAATAACCAAACTCCCGACCACCGCAATTACTACATCAAATCCATTCTTCATTTTTTTTACCTTTTGGCGCAGGGATTTTTCTACCGAAAAATATTCCCTGCTTTGACAGTTAGTGAAGTTTTGCTTTTATATTGTTATACACCCGCCACACCTCAATATAAAAATCTAAACTTTTTTCACTACTTTGTCGGTAAATAAAAGAAAAGGGCAACTTTCGTTGCCCTTATTCTTGAAGTAAAACCTAAA
>DAVZIV010000304.1:0-2119 GCA_052273125.1 Candidatus Merdousia sp.
AACCCATAACCTCAAGCTTGGGAAGCTCGCGCTCTGCCAATTGAGCTACGCCCGCGTTTAATTATTCCCAGTAAATAAAGCATCATTTACAAAATAGTAAAGCCTAAAATTTGCTCCAATCGTTGGCTAATGCGAAAAATTTTCACAGTAGCTGCAATAAAAAACGCACCAGTTGTACACTGCTCGGAATCGCAGGAGGTGCATATGCCTCGAAAACACAAACTATGTGCGGTTTTGAAAATTTATTGCTGCAAATGTCGGCGCGAAATTTTCGCCGTGCATCGCTCTATGTGAGGCGGCGCACTATTCGCTCGAATCTCGGCAGCGAAATCGATATTTTAGTGCCCTCCCCTTTTTTGCTGTCGACGTCGATTTTTCCGTTATGGGCGCGCACTATTCCCTGAATAATCATCATACCCAAACCGTGTCCGTTGACTTTTGTTGTAAAGTACGGCTGGAAGAGATTTGCAAGGGCGCTTTCGTCCATTCCGCAACCGTTGTCGGCGAAGGAAATTTTCACGAATTCGTCGTCGGCGGAGGCGGTTATGACAATCTCCCCGCCGTTGTCCATTGCCTCCATCGAATTGCGCAGAATATTGAAGTACAGTTGCTTGAGCAAATTTTCGTCGGCGAAAACTTTGGGCAGAGAATCGGCTTTTACCGACACTTTTACGCCTATATCGCCCAATTCGCGCGAAAGCAGACTGAGCGTTTCGGCGAGCGGTTTGAGGGCGTCGCACTCGGAGGCGTTGGGACGAATCGGTCGAAGGGCTTTGAGGAAATTTTCAATTATTGTATCGAGCCTTTTGACTTCCGAGAGGCACACGGAGACGGAATCGAGCAGCTCCGCGCGCGCGTCGGCGTCGAGCGGGCGCGTTTTCGACGAGAGTTTGCGCCGTGCCAGCTGCAAATGTATGCCGATGGAGTTCAGCGGATTGCCCAGCTCGTGCGCGACGCCGCCTGCGAGATTTATGACGGAGGATATTTTCCCGCTTTCAATCTGCTCGCGCTCAGATTTTTTTTGTTGTGTAATATCATTGACAATCACGGCGTAATTTTCGCCGTCGTCGAAGTCGAAGGATATTATCCGAGCCTCGAGCGTCTTTTTCTCGGGATAGGCTATCTCGAATTCGCGGCGGGCGTCGAGCGTGGTTTCGGCGACGGAACGCACGCCCTCCTCGAGCGCGGGCGCAAATTTGAACAGAGATTCGCCGTCGTCGTTGCCGAACCCGAAAAGCCGCTTTGCGTAGGCGTTTGCAAAGCTAATCATGCCGCGGGCGTCCACGACCAAAATAGCGGAGTTAATGGCGTTGAAAACCGATTCTATGCGCGCCAACTCGCGGGCGAGCCTCTTGTTTTTACGGAAGAGGCTGCCGAAAGTGTCAGTGCCCGAAAAGTCGTCCATCATAAGCTAAAGCCTGATTGAAAGGCTGCCGCCGTGGGCGTCGAGGGATTCCATTTTGGCGAATGCCGACACTACGCCGCGCGCGTTTGCAAGCGACTCTTTGCCGTATTCAACATACGAGCTTCTGCGCATAAAATCCACAACCTGCAGTCCGCCGGAAAATCTGCCCGTGCGCCCCGTCGGCAGCGTGTGGCTGGGGCCTGCGGTAAAGTCGCCCAAGACTGTCGGAGTGAGCGCCCCTACGAGCACCGCGCCAGCAGTCTTAAATTCGGAAACGTGTTTCTGCGCATTGGCAATCTGAAGCTCCATATGCTCGGGAGCTATGAAATTCGCCACTTCGGCGGCTGCGGCCACATCGGGAACCAATACCACAACATAATTGTTTTCGATTATTTTCATCAATTTTGCCGCGCGCGTGTATTTCGGCTCGAGCGCCGAAAGTTCCGCAGACACGGCGTCTACCATTTTTTGCGATGTCGCAATAAAATATATTTTCTCGCGCCCGCTGCCGTGCTCCGCCTGCGAAAGCAAATCCGCAGCCACGAATTTCGGGTTGGCGGTGTCGTCGGCTACAATCAGAACTTCGCTCGGGCCCGGGAGAAGATCCACGCCCACTTCGCCGAAGAGTTCGCGCTTGGCGGCAATAACGAACGCGTTTCCGGGACCGTAAAGTTTGTCGACTGCCTTTACCGTATGCGTGCCGACGCCCATCGC
>DAVZIV010000305.1:0-2117 GCA_052273125.1 Candidatus Merdousia sp.
AGGACATCCGTTGCTTGGGTGTCCTTTTTTTTGTGCCCGACATTCGGAACTTTCACATTCGGCGCATTGTTTTTCAGGGGAGATTCGGCTGAGTTTGCGGGCACAAAAAACGCGGCGGAACATTGCATTCCGCCGCGAAAATTATTTGCGTTGATGTTGACTAATGGCGAACCCGTTAAGCTTCGTCGCGCGGTTTTGCGGGGCGCGAGGGGCGGGGTTCGTAGGGTTCGCCGCGCTGTTCGCAAAGGGCTGCGCGACGCGAGAGCTTTACTCTGCCCTTGTCGTCTATGCCTATGCACTTGACGAACATTTCGTCGCCGAGCTTGCAGACATCTTCGGTCTTGTTTACGCGGAAGTCCGCCAATTCCGAGATGTGCACAAGGCCTTCCTTGCCGGGGAGGCATTCCACGAACGCGCCGAATTCCTTTATCGAGCGCACTATGCCGCGGTATGTCTTGCCCACTTCGATTTCGCCCGTGACAAGCTCCACTTCCATAACGGCGCGGTTCATGCTGTCTGCGTTTGTGGCGTAGATGAGAACCCTGCCGGGGTTGTCGTCGTCTACGTCGATTTGCGCGCCCGAGACTTCCACAATTCTGCGGATATTCTTGCCGCCGGGACCGATGAGAGCGCCGATTTTTTCGGGGTCAATCTGCATAATCTTGATTCTGGGAGCGCAGGGCTTGAGTTCCTTGTTGGGTTCTGCAATGCATTCGGCCATTATGCCCAAAATCTTCTGGCGCGTAGCCTTGTTGCGGTAGATTGCCTCTTTTGCAATTTCAAAGGAAAGCCCCTGAATTTTTAGGTCGAGCTGGAAGCCGGTTATGCCGTTCTTCGTGCCGCAGATTTTGAAGTCCATATCGCCGTAGTGGTCTTCCGCGCCGATGATGTCGGTGAGGACAACGTGCTTGAGCAGGTTGCCGTTTTCGTCGAAGCGCGTCACCAAGCCGCAGCTGATGCCCGCAACGGGTGTCTGAATCGGAACGCCCGCGTCCATAAGGCTCAGACAGCCGCCGCAGACGGACGCCATCGAAGTCGAGCCGTTTGATTCCATAATTTCGGAAACAACGCGGATTGCGTAGGGGAATTCGTCTTCCGAGGGAAGAACGGGCAGCAGCGAGCGCTCTGCGAGGTTGCCGTGGCCTATTTCGCGGCGTCCGGGAGTGCCGAAGCGACCGGTCTCGCCGACCGAGTAGGGCGGGAAGTTGTAGTGCAGGAAGAACGACTTCTGCTTTGTGCCGCCGGTGAGGCCGTCGAGTTCCTGATAGTCGCGGCTCGTGCCGAGTGTCGTCATAACCAGCGCCTGAGTCTCGCCGCGGGTAAAGAGCGCCGAACCGTGGACTCTGGGCAGGAGGTTTGTAGAGCAGGAGATGGGACGCAAATCCTCTATGCCGCGGCCGTCGCAGCGCGCGCCGTTGTCGAGGATATTGTCGCGGTAGACGCGTTCCTGCAATTCTTCAAATGCCATTTTAATGTGCGCCATATTGAAGTTTTCCTCGCCGACTTTGCCCTTTACAAATTCCGCGGTTTCGTTCATGAGGGCGTCTACGTCTGCCTGTCTCTTGAGCTTGTTGTCTTGGAAGACTGCCTGCAAGAGTCTGCCGCCGACGTATTCCCTGCACATATCCAAAGTTTCCTGCGGGCAAACGATGAGCGGGAATTCCTTTTTCTGCTTGCCGCAAATCTTCGCCAATTCCCTCTGGGCGGCGATGATTTTCTGGATTTGTTCCTGCGCGAATGCCAACGCTTCAATGAAACGCTCTTCGGGGCACTGCTCCGCCGAGCCTTCAATCATCATCATTTCCTTTTCGTTGCCGACGTAGATGAGGTCGAGGGTCGAATCGAGCATTTGCTCGTGCGTGGGGTTGACAACGAACTTGCCGTCGATTTCGCCCAAGCGGATACCGCCGATGGGACCGTTCCACGGAATGTCCGAAATCAGAAGCGCAGCCGACGCGCCGTTTACCATCAAAATGTCGGGGTCGTTCTGCATGTCCGCCGAAAGGAGCAGCCCTATTACCTGAACTTCGTTCATGAAGCCCTTGGGGAAGAGGGGGCGCAGCGGACGGTCGTTGCGCTGGCGTTTGCCGCCGCACTCGTCGGCTGCCTGACGGGAA
>DAVZIV010000306.1:0-2098 GCA_052273125.1 Candidatus Merdousia sp.
TCCAAGGCAAGCCAGTCGTCGCCCTCGGGCGGCCTCTGGCAGTAGATTCCGTTTGTTGCGGTTTTGTCGAGTTTGCGCAGAAGGGCGAAAATATTGCGCATTGCCTCGGCGGGTTCTCCGCTTTCGCTGAGCCAGTAGTAGTTGGGCTTTACGAGCGCGGGGCGCTTCAAAAATATGACATCGCCGCGAAAATCTGCGGGTATTTCGGATTCGTCTCCGAATAGTTCAAGCGCCGACTTGGGGCTGTAGTGGCTCTTGAGCATTCCGGGGGCTTGCGGGTGGGCTTCGTTGACTGTCGGGTCGCGGTCTATTTTTTCGCCCAAAACCGCCTCTATTTTGTACGCTGGAACGGGCCCCGGGCGGAGAAGCTTTTTGGGCGAAGACGTTGTGAGAACTATTGTGGATTCCACTCCGCATTCGCACGCGCCGCCGTCGAGAACAAAATCTATCCTGTCGCCCAACTGCTCGACGACGTGCGCGGCAGTCGTGGGGCTTACGTAGCCGAAGGGATTGGCGCTCGGCGCGGCAATGGGCAGGCGCGAGACTTTTATGAGCTCGCGCATTATCGGGTGCGAGGGCATTCGCACCGCAACGGTGTCCATTCCCGCCGTAACGATGTCGGGAACAATCGGCTTGCGCGGCAAAACCATTGTAAGCGGTCCAGGCCAAAACGCCTCGGCAAGACGCCGAGCCTGCGGGGAAAATTCGGCAACGGTTTCCGCCATCTGCATATCGCAAACGTGGACAATAAGAGGGTCGATAAACGGGCGGGATTTAGCCTCGAAAATTTTGCGCACGGCGTCGGGATTGAGCGCGTTGGCGGCAAGCCCGTAGACGGTCTCGGTAGGAACGCCCCCTATGCCGCCTTCCGACAAAAAACGAGCCGCCACAAGAATATCCCGCGACGGCTTGACTAACGTTTTTGAATTCATCGCAACGCGCTTACTTCATAAGAAGCATATTGCGGGCGTGCTTGATTGTCTTCTTGATGTGGCGCTGTTCCTTGGCGGACAAACCCGTGAATTTGCGCGGGAGAATTTTGCCAGTTTCGGTAACATAGCGGTTCATCGAATCGGCGTCGATAAACGACAATTCCATTACGTTTTTCTTTTTTGTTTCTTCTGCCATATTGAGTTAGTTTTTTTCTTATAAAAGTGGTAATGATTTCACGAAATCCGTTCCGAAAACCATTTTTTAAAAGCCATATACTGGCATACGCAAAAGCCGATGCAAGCATTTTTTTCAAATGCGGCGATTTTTTTTGCAGCGGCGTTTCGCACGCGCCGCCGCACAAGCCCTACTGTATCTTGAAAAAGCGCTTGAAGACAACCCTTATCAAAATTACAAGAACAACAAGAACCGCGATTGCCAAATACTTGACCAAACCAGCCTCGTTGAAAGACGCGCCCAAGACGTTCATCGCCACGGCAAAAAGCCCCTGAATTGAAACGCCCAAAAACATATAGACTTTGAATTCCGAATTCATTCCGCCGAGGATGAAATTCTGCATACAATAGGGAATCCCGGGGACGGCGCGCACAAAAAAGTTCAAATCAAACATTCCCCTTCTGGAAGAGAGGTCGAAGACGCTTTTTCCCGCGGAAATGTGGAACTTTTGCTTTATCTTTTCCATCAGGTCCGGCGGACAGAAAAAACGCCCAATGGAATAGCCTATCATCGAACTAAGACAAATTGCGCCGACGGAGAGAACCGACCCCAGCAAAGCGCCGAACGCCGCCCCCGCGTAAAGCGTGCAAAACGAAAGCGGCAACACGCCGACCGCACAGCCGACCGACATCAGCGCAAAAAAGAAAAACGGATTGTTGTGGCTCTTGGCAAACGCCTCCATATCGGAAACCAGCTGCCCCAACCCGTAAAAATACTGCAGTGCGGCAACCACGGCAACAGCTGCAACAATTTTAAAAACAGTTTTCATAAAGATAAAGCCGATATAGAAAACGAAAGCCGAATAAAAATCAAATATTAAAAAAAATATATTGACTTTAAAGGCGAAATATGGAGTATGGACGGAATAATTCAAACGCCGAAATAGCTCAGTTGGTAGAGCAACGCTTTCGTAAAGCGTGGGTCGTCGGTT
>DAVZIV010000307.1:0-2082 GCA_052273125.1 Candidatus Merdousia sp.
ACCACAATAAAGCACATAAACATTGCGGGCAACATGGCTACCCAGCCGTTTTTCGACTGTCTGAAAAGCCAGACCGAACCCGCAAAAAGCGTAGAAACCGCCAAAACCTGATTGCCCCACGCAAAGTAGTTCCAGAGCATTCCGAAAGACGCCGCGTCGGCGTTCGACCAATATAGCAAAAGCGCCACAATGGCGGCAAACGGCAGCGCCACCAAAATGCGGTTTTTCATGGAGGTTTGCCCTATGGAAAACATTTCGGCAAAGGAGAGGCGTATGCTGCGCATTGCGGTGTCGCCCGAAGTTATCGCCAAAACGACGACGGAAAGCACCGTCAGCCCGCCGACGTAGTCGCCGAGAAAATGCTTCGTAATTTTGAGCAAAACGGCGTTGGGGTTTATCGAGAATGTCTCGGGAAATAGATTGTAAATCGCCATTCCGCCCGCCGCCCAAACCATTGCAATAAGTCCCTCTACAACCATCATTCCGTAGAAGGTGCCGCGCGCCTGACGCTCCGATTTTATCGTGCGCGCAACAATAGGAGACTGCGTTGCGTGGAAGCCCGAAATTATTCCGCAGGCTATGGTTACAAACAGCAGCGGAATTACGGGGTGGGAATTCTCCGCCGTCCACTTCGCCTTTTCAAAAGTCTCCGACGGCGTTAGCAGGTCGGGATTGCCGAAAAGCGCACATACTATCGAAACGAAAATCGCAAGCGTGCCAAGCAAAAGAACCGCGCCGAAAAACGGGTACAAGCGCCCTATGATTTTGTCCACGGGGAAAAGCGTAGCAACCATATAGTAGACAAACACGGCGGCAACCGCATACCAAAACACGGAAAGCTGCGGAATTTCGCCGTCTATGAGATTGGCTGGAACGTTGACAAATACGGCGACAACCAAAAGCAAAATCAGCAGCGAAAACCACGAAAAGATTTTTGCATAGCCAGAGCCCAAATTGGCTCTGACTATCGACGGCAGGTTGGAACCGCCGCCGCGGATTGACATCATACCTGAAATGAAATCGTGCGTAGCTCCGGCTATGATGTTGCCAAGCGGAATAATCCAGAACACTATGTCACCGAACTTGACGCCTATGATTACGCCGATGACGGGCCCGATACCTGCAATATTGAGCAGCTGAATGAGCATATTCTTCCAGCGCGGAAGGACGAGAAAGTCAACACCGTCGCGCTTGGACTGCGCCGGTGTGAGCCTGTCGTCGGGAGATAGGATTTTTTCGACAAAGCGCCCGTATGTAAAGTAGCCGACAAGCAGCATTAAAATACCTGTAAAAAACAACAACATAAGAAAATCTTTTAGCGGTTATTGATAAAAGCGCGCCCGATTTTGTCAAAAACAAAATCCTTTTTTTGTTGAGAAGACTTTTAAAACGCGAAAAATACGCCGCATTGTCTCAAGAAAAATGAACGCAAAAACCGCGGAAAATATTGCAACTTACGCCGCAGTCGCCATAGGCGGCGGCGCGGGCGCAATCTGTCGGCTGGGAATTTTGAATGCCATTGAATCGACCGCCTGCGCGCTTCTGGTTTGCAACGTTGCCGCAAGCGCGCTTATGGGCGCGGCATCGGTTTTTGCAAAAATTCCGCCGAAACTGCGCGCTGGAATAAATGCGGGCTTTTGCGGCGGTTTGAGCGTGTTTTCGGGCTTGGCGAAAGACGCCGACATTGCGCTATTTCAAGGGGAAATTCCGCGAATGATTCTTGTTTGGACGGCGAACTTTGCGCTATCCGTCGCGGCGGCGGCTCTCGGGAAATTTTCGGGAAGGCGCGCGCTCGAAACGGGTGGACTATGGACGCGCTAATGCAAATTCTGTGCGCGGGCGTCGGCGGAGTGGCTGGGGCAATGCTCAGGTTTGCGCTGTCGAAAAATTTCGATTCGGCTTCGCTTCCGTGGGGAACGCTTGCGGCGAACGCCGCGGCGGCTCTCTTCCTCGGGCTTGCCCCGATTTTCGCGCGCGGAAACGGCTTTGCGAACTTGGTTTTTTCCGTTGGCTTCTGCGCCGCGCTTTGACGTTTTCGTCTCTGGCGTGGCAGATATACACAATGATTTGCGCGGGGCGCAT
>DAVZIV010000308.1:0-2076 GCA_052273125.1 Candidatus Merdousia sp.
CCGCCTTCGACATCATTAGGGGCGCGGACGCTCAAAAGGCGGGCGAAGTTGTCTTTGCCGGAGCCTACGAAATTTCGTCGGTTTCGAGCATAGAGCCGTACAACGACAGGGTTTTCGACATCGCCCCCGCCGGCAGAACCCTCGCAACCTCGAGCCGTCCCGTATCCAGCGCCAAACGCCGCGACATAGCCGGAGCAAAGGGCGAGCTTGTGGATATGGAGGGCTACGCGTTTGCTCTCGCCGCCGAGGCGTTCGGCAAAAAGATTTCCCTTGTAAAACTCGTCAGCGATTTTTCCGAAGATTGCGACATCCACCGGAACATCGTGGCTCTACAGCGCAGGATTTCAAACGTGCGCGGCGTCTTCGACTAATATTTTACGGCAATGGGCGAATCGTGTTTTCTAAACAGAAGCGACGAAATTTTAAGCGTGGGCGAATTTTCGCGGCGCTTTAAAGTGCTCGTCAAAACGCAAGTTCCCGAACTGTGGCTGCGCGGCGAAATTTCAAACCTCAAGACATATTCCAGCGGGCACACGTATTTTACGCTCAAAGACGCCGACGCCTCGATTTCGGCGGTGCTTTTCCGCGGCTATTCTTCAATGCTTTCCTTCCCGCTGCGCGAGGGAATGAAGATTCTCGCCTACGGGGAAATTTCCGTTTACGAGCCGCGCGGCTCCTATCAGATTGTCGTCAAGGCGGCAATGCCCGACGGACTCGGCGACCTTTCCGCAAAGTTCGAGGCGCTCAAGAAAAAACTTTCCGACGAGGGGCTTTTCGACAAGTCCCGCAAGCGCGCAATCCCCGCGCTGCCGCAGAATATAGCCGTGATAACTTCGCCGACGGGCGCTGCAATACGCGACTTTTGCCGAATACTCAAGCGCAGGGGCTGGCGCGGCAATATCTTTGTTTTGCCCGCCCGCGTTCAGGGGGCGGAATCCGCGCCCGAAATTGTAGAACAAATACGCTTTGCCCAGAATTGTAAAATCAAGTTTGATTTGTTTGTGCTTACGCGCGGCGGCGGCAGTCTTGAAGACTTGTGGAGCTTTAACGAGGAAATTGTGGCGCGCGCCGTTGCGGCGTGTTCCGTTCCGACCATTTCGGCGGTCGGGCACGAAATAGATTTCACCCTTTGCGATTTTGCCGCGGACCTGCGCGCCGAAACGCCAAGCGGCGCGGCGGAGCTTATTTCGAGCAATTTTCTTGAGGTCGAAAACGAACTGGACAACGCGTTCGACACCGCTACTGCGGCGATGCGTTCGCGCGTTGACTCGCTCTCGGCTCTCTTGGGGCGTTGTGCCGACGTTTTGCGCCTCAATGCGCCGACAGTAAAAATACGCAATTTGCACATGGGGCTTGACGAAATCGAGGGGCGTTTGGTTCCCGCACTGCGCGGCGTTGTTTCGTCAAAGAAGTTGGATTTTGTAAAGGCGGAATCGGCGTTTTCGTCGTGCGGATTTTTGCACAGAATTTCGCTGCTGGGAGAGCGTTTGAACTCCATTGAAAAGCGGCTGCAAAATGTCGATGTTTCCGCAATTCTGCGCCGCGGTTTTTCCATTGTGCGCAGAGCCGACGGTTCTGTTGCAACCGCCCAAAATCTCTCTTCGGGCGAGCGCGTAAACATAACTTTTGCCGACGGCGGCAAATCCGCAACCGTGGACTGACCGCGACGCCGTTCTGTCGGGTTTTGCGCGCGCATAGCCGCCGAAGTTTTTTTTGACAGCCGAAATTCTGCGCGCGTAAATTTCGCGGATTACGAAAGCCGCGCGCAACTTTGCACGGCGACTTTGCCGCAAGGAGAACCGATTTAGCCTTTTTGCAAATTGTAGATGCGGCTATTTGTCGGCGTTTTTGTCCGCCGAAATGGAGTACAAATAGAGCAAATCCGAAAGCCTGTTTATGTAGGCGGGTATGATTTCGCGCGGCAGCGGCTGGGTTTGGGCGAGCTCGGCAATTTGGCGCTCCGCCTTGCGGCAGTCGGTACGGGCGAGGTTGAGGGCTGCGTCGAGCGGGGTGTCTCCCGCGTGTTTCCAGCCCGTGAAAGTCTCTCCCGCCGATTCCATTTCGTCTATTTTTTTC
>DAVZIV010000309.1:0-2064 GCA_052273125.1 Candidatus Merdousia sp.
GGCAATTTTGCAGCTTTCGGGCGAAAACAAGGCGTGGGTAATTAGGCTTGAACCGCTCGCCCACCGAATTGCCGACATTTACAAAGTGCTTGAGAATCCCGACGCAATCAAGGCGGGGCTCGCCGTCGAGGGCGACATTCGCTCGCTTTCGGCAAGGGGCAAATTCAAGCCGGCGGGGTTTGTCGACGTTTCGTCTATGACCTCGAAAATCGGCATCATAAATACGGGTATGAAAAACCTCGCCGCGCTATTCTTCGGCGAAAGGGTTTCAAAGGCGGCGCAGATGTCGAATTGGGAGGCGGAGGAACTCACACAAAAGCAGATTGACTACGCCGCAACCGACGCGTGGATGTCGCGCCGCCTGTATCTGGAGGTAAAGCGCGTTGTGGAGGAAAACAGAATAGACATAGAACCTCTTCCCGAACCAGCGCCAGAGCCGTTCGACTTGCGCAGGTTCGGCAGAAAGCTTTTTTTCGCGACTAAGCGCCTGCTCAACGCGGCGCGCCGCAAAATCAAGAAGGCAATTTTGCCCAAGCCCAAAAAGCGCCGCCGCCGTCGCGGAGGGGCGCGCAGAAACAGCGCAGTCCGGCGCCAAAACAATTCGGCGAATTAGGCTGGTTGTGCGTTGTGCACGGCGTTTGCGGCGCGGGTTTAGCCTGTCGGCAAATGCGCCCGATGCCGCGCGGCGCAGTTCCGCGCGCAAAATCTTGCCCGACGCGCTCAAACAACTGCGCGCGCGTGGTTTTCGCCAAACGAAATTCCGTTAGCGGGCGATTATCGAATATTCGTTGGCATTTTTTTGCCGAGTGCCGTAATTTTCGGGTGCTTTGCCCTTGTGGTGCGTCGCGCGGCGGATTTTCGGTTTTTCGGGAGACAAAATCGCGCGGCGCGCCAACAATAAAATTGACAAACTGCAAACTGCGCTTAGGCTCCGCGCAGTTGCTTATGAAAGTTGAAGATTTTTTGAAAAACGCGTCTTGGAATCGCAAGGATATGATTTCCACGCAGCCGCTGACTCTCAAAGAAATAGACGAAATCTTTTCGCTGGCGGATATTTTTAAGGCGTCGTTGAAGAACGAAAAAGCCAAACTTCCGTATCTAAAGGGCATGGTGGTTGTGAATCTGTTTTTCGAGCCGAGCACGCGCACGCGCACCGCTTTTGAAATGGCGGCGCACAAGCTCGACGCCGACGTAATCAGCGTCGTCGCCTCGGCGTCGAGTTCCGTCAAGGGTGAAACCCTCAAAGACACGGCAAAAAACATTCAGGCTCTGATGGCGGATATGATAATCGTCCGCCACAGCTGTTCGGGCGCGGCAAAATACCTCGCCGACAGGCTCGACATTCCCGTAATCAACGCAGGCGACGGCGCGCACGCCCACCCCACGCAGGCGCTTCTCGACGCCTTCACAATGCGCGAGAAATTCGGCGGAGATTTCCGCGGCAAAAAAATCACCATCTTGGGCGACATTCTCTTCAGCCGCGTGGCGCGTTCCAACATCTGGCTTTTGCAGAAACTCGGCGCGCAAATCACGCTTGCAGGGCCTTCGACGCTCGTTCCCAAAGAATTTGAAAAGATGGGCGTAAAGGTCTGCTACGACCTCCCCAAGGCAATTTCCGACGCCGACGTTGTAATGCTTTTGAGAATCCAGCACGAGCGCCAGCGCGCCGCCTACTTCCCGTCGATTTCCGAATACGCGAAGGTTTTCGGGTTGAACAAGGGGCGCGAATCGCTTCTGAAGGAGGGGGCGTTCATTATGCACCCCGGCCCGATAAACAGGGGTGTCGAGCTTGACTCGTTCCTCGCGGATTCCGGCAGGTCGGTAATTTTGAACCAAGTTACAAACGGTGTCGCCGTGAGAATGGCGGTGCTGAAACTTTGCATGCAGGCAAGATTCGGGAAATAGGCTATGAATAGTGAATTTGTTGTAAAAAACGCAAGAGTTATAGACCCGTCGAGAAACCTCGACGCCGTTTGCGACGTTTTCGTGCGCGACGGCAAATTTGCCGAATCCGTTTCGGCTTCCGCGGAAGTCGTGGACGCCTCTGGGCTTATTCTGACCCCC
>DAVZIV010000310.1:0-2061 GCA_052273125.1 Candidatus Merdousia sp.
TCTCCTTCCCAGTATCCGTTGATTCCGACGCCGACAAATACATGAAAAACGCCCTCGGCGGCTTCATAAACTTCGACATTCCCGCGATAGCCCCCGACGCCCAATGGTCGGTCAGCGGAGACTATTATGTCGGGCCTAAAGAACTCGACAGGCTCTTCTCCATCGGCGGCAATCAGGAGGAAATAATGAACTACGGCTGGTTCGGCTTCGTCAGCCGCCCGCTCTCGCGCCTGCTGAACTGGATTCACTCGGGCGTCGACCGTGTCTCGCCTGTCTGGGGCTGGGGTTGGTCCATCATAATTCTCACACTTCTCGTGCGCTTGGTGCTCTGGCCGCTGACTTCAATCCAGATAAAGTCTTCGCAGAGAATGGCGAAAATGCAGGAACCGCTCAGGGAAATCCGCGAAAAATTCAAGGGCGACAACAAGCGCATTCAGCAGGAGACAATGAAATTGTACTCCGAATACGGAATCAATCCGCTTGCAGGCTGCCTGCCCGTGCTTGTTCAAATACCCATTTTCATCGGTTTGTACTATATGCTGCAAACCTCGTGCGAAATCAGATTTGCGCGCTTCCTCTGGATTAGCGACCTCTCCCTGCCCGACACCATCGCATCTCTGCCGTCGGTGTTCGGAATCCCGCTGCACATTCTTCCGCTGCTAAACGCCGCAGTCACGGTTGTGCAAATGCACCTCACGCCGACGCCCTCGACGGACAAGACGCAGGCTATGATGTTCAAGCTCATGCCCGTGATAATGCTGCTCTTCTTCTACACATTCCCCTCGGGCTTGGTTCTCTACTGGCTGGTACAAAGCCTCTTGGGAATTGTTCAAGCAATCATAATCCGCAGGGGCAAGGACAAGGTTGTGCTAAAAAAGCGCACAAAGCCCTCTTTCATGCAAAGAATGCAGGAGGCTATGGAACAGGCGCAGGCGCAACAGCAGTCGCGCGGCCCCGAGTTCGACAAACTCCCGCTCCGCGAGCGCCTCAGAATAGCCCGCGAGGACGCCATCAAAGCCCGCAAGAAAATGCGCGACCGCGCAATGGGAGCCGCCCCCGACAGAAAAAAGAACCCCGGCGGGCGCTCCACAAAACCAAAAAACAGATAGGTGCGCCCCCCGACGGGCTTTACGCGCGGCGTGCAGGCTCGAAAAAAAAATCGAAATCGCGCGCCGTAAATGTTGACTTTTACGGCAAAGACTACACTATAAAACAACTATCCAAAACTCAATAGGAGATACACAAAATGTCAGGACACAGTAAATGGGCCACAACTAAAAGACACAAGGCTGCTATCGACGCAAAGAGGGGCAAAATCTTCAGCGCCATCAGTAAGGACTTGACTCTGGCCGCCAAAGACGGTGGCGGAGACCCCACAACGAATGCCCGCCTTAGAATGCTTATTCAAAAAGCCAAGGCGGCAAATATGCCCGCCGACAACGTAGACAGAGCCATCAAAAAAGGTACTGGCGAAATCCCCGGCGTAGTATACGAACAGCTTCTTTATGAAGGATACGGCCCCGGCGGTATCGGCATCATCGTCGAAGTAACCACCGACAACAAAAACAGAGCCGCAAGCGATGTCCGCAGCACGTTCACCAAAAACGGCGGCAACCTCGCAACCCCCGGCGCTCTACAGTTCAATTTTACAAAACAGGGCCAGTTCATCATCAGCGCCGAAAACACGACCGAAGACGCCCTTATGGACGTTGTTTTGGAAGCAGGTGCCGAAGACATCGTCAACAATGGCGACTATTTCGAAGTACTCTGCCCCGTCGCCGCGTTCCCCGCGGTCGCCGCAGCGCTCGAAAAGGCTGGCATTGTTCCCGACGAAGCCGAACTTGCGTGGATTCCCAATTCGGAAACTCCCATCACAGACCCAGATTTGGCGAAGAAAATCGTCAAGCTCACCGACGCTCTTGAAGACCTCGACGACGTTCAGAACGTCTACTCGAACGAGAGCATCGACGACTCCCTCTTAGACTAAAAAGTTGCGAGGGCGCGTTGTTTTTTTGTTTTGTTTTTTATATTTTTCACGGAAAAATTTATAAAAAACAAAAA
>DAVZIV010000311.1:0-2041 GCA_052273125.1 Candidatus Merdousia sp.
AATTTTTCAACAGCAGCCTGCACGTCGCCGATTACTACGTTTTTGCAAGCGGCGATTTCGTCGGCGGTTTTGCGCGCAATTTTGTCGCGGTTCTCGGCGTCGAAAAATCCTGCGGATGCTTTTGGAATTGTTTTGTGGAATACGATGTTTGCGCCGCTTTCGGCAAGGCGCTTTAGCTCCGCGAGCGTTTCAAGCGGCAGCGATTTGCATTCGGGCACGACGAGGCATTTGTAGGCGTGAGAGCCTATCGCAACCGCGCCGCCGCCGACGGCCGACGCCGATTTCAAAACGGCGTCGCTTGCGATGTCGAACGCTGCCGCCTCTTCCAAGAAACGTCCGGCGAGCGCTCCGAAGCTCGAGCCGCGTTTTATCCATTTGTACGAGTGGTGGACATCGAATAACATAACGTGGTTTGAGCCGCCCGACTCGCGCCAATACTCGCAAACGGGGAAATACAGCAGAACGTCGCCGCCGTTTTCGGACTGCTGGAGGATTTGCTGGCAACGGGCGGCGTACGCGTTTTGCAGCGGAAAGAATTTGTCGAAATGCGCGTTTTGATTGAAGTTTACGGACGCGTAAAACATGCGCGCGGGGAATTTTCCGCCGACTGGAGAATACGGCCAGCCGTGGTAGAAAATGTGGTTTATGCCGCCCAAGAAAAGTTTGTCGAGCTCGGGTTTCGACTGCGAAAGCGCGGTGCGGAAATGGTTTGCAAGCCAAGTGTTCGTTTCGGAGGCGACAAGTTTTTTGCCGCCGAGATTCGCCGCCGAAGAGGCAAACTTCATCATCAGAATTTCGGGGCGTCCGAAGCGCCCCTCTTCGTAGTCGGGGTCTTGGCGCACGAAGGGGATGTCGAATTTGCTCGCGCCGAAAGCCTCGGTTTCGGGAATGTCGGCAAGCATATAGAGGTCGATGAGATTCGCGGGCGAGCCGTGCGCCTGATAGACGCTCTTTGTGCCCATATCCCGCGCCGCCGAAGCGTAGCGCGACATTGTGTCGAAGACAAGCTCGGCGACGGTCGCGTGGTAGTCCTGCCACAGACGCGCGGAGGCGTCGTCGGAAAGTTGCATTTCGGGGGCTTTGCCCGACGCTTTCGACTGCGCGAAAAGCGACTGCGCGTAGGGTAGGAAATTATCCGCGGCGCTTTTTGAATTGCTCGAAAAAGTCGTCGGTGGTGTTGGCGGTTGAATATTCGTACGAATCGTTGAGGAAGGCGCGCGGGAGATTTTTTTTGCCGTACGGGGCGAACGCGCGCTTGAAAACGCCGCAGTGAAGCTCGTACGCGGCGGGGTTGAGCGGGTCGGCGGTCAGTCCGTGCCCTCCGGGGGCGGAGCGCTTGACCTTGAATTTTGCGCTTTTGATTTCGAGATTTTCGCCGAAAGTTTTTGCCGTATATTTTTCGGAAATCCACGGTCCGCCGAACGGCCAGCCGCTGCCCATTGTCATATCGAAACCCATCCCGAGGCGCTTCGTTTCGCCGGCGACAAACGAAAGCATATTCATAAAGCGCGGCGAGAGCAAATCAACATAGTTGGCTTCGTCGCCCTTTTCGCCGTAGACTGGAATTATGCAGACGCCGCCTATTCCCGCGCGCTTCATCGCCACGAGTTGCGCGGCGATGTCGGAGGGAGTCGTCGAATTGCCGAAGACCCACCACCATGTCCACGGCTTTTGTTGCGCCGTTTGCGCGGGCGCGGAGAGGCAGGCCGCCAAAAATAAAATTAGCGATATGCAAATTTTCATACGTCGAAACATCGCCGAAAGTAAAATCGGCGCGGCAGCGGCTGTCAACCGTATTCGCGGAATTGTCCGCCGCAAACGGCTGTGCGATAAATTTTGACAAAGCGCGTTTGTTGTGGAAAATACGCGCGAAAAGAAAATGCCGCAGACATACTACAAAGTGATTCTGACCGACGGAACGTCGCCTACAAAGGAGTTCGACTACGCCCCGTATATGCCGCGCGACGGCGCGGCGGGCGCGTGGCTGCCGGAAATTCCCGACGCGCGCGTGGGCGGGCGCGGCTACTATGTGTCGAAGCAC
>DAVZIV010000312.1:0-2039 GCA_052273125.1 Candidatus Merdousia sp.
AATTCCCGCCGAAACGCCCGAACAACCGCAACAGGCGGAGCAGGCGGCTTCTGGCGGCGTGAAAGTGAGCGTCAGCCCGATTCAGCGCCCCGGAATGCTGGCAGGCGGCGACGTAGTTTTTTCGGACGGACAAACGGCACAGTGGTTCGTGGACCAGATGGGCAGGTTGTCGCTCTCGCCGTCCACGCAGGGGTACAAACCTTCCGATGCGGATATTGCGGAGTTTCAGATGCAATTGCAGGCGCTCTTCCGCTAAGATTTTGAAGTTTAGGGCCTGTGAAATCGGGCTTGATAGATGCGTTTTACTTTTCTTCGGCAGCAGTCGTGTACTAAATGTACAATCCTACCGTCTCGAAAGACAAATCCGCTTTCCGAAGCCCAATTTGACAAGCCCTGACTACACCCTTTTTGTGCGAGGTGCACTTTAAAGCGCGATTATTAAAACCGCGCTTTTTTTAACGTTTTGCTTAGCGGCTCAAAGCGGCGAATATTTCGCGGGAGCGAAATCGCCGCGCCAAAAAGAAAAAAACGAACCTGCGCCCCGCTTTGCTTGGGATATTCTTCTGCCCCAACAGGTGTGCAGACTTATATACATTATATCACCGCGCAAAAACAAAGCCACCCTCTGAATTTCAATATCGTGCGCCATTTGGGGCTTTTCGGGTTGTTCTTGAGTGCGCGGTTAAGTCTGCGTTTTTGTATAAAGTGGCAAGACATAAAAAACAAACGGCTTTCACCGTTTGTTTTTCTGTATGCTATTGATTTACTACGGCAACCTTTATACCCGTCATTGCCAAATTAGTCTCCAACGCATCGCCGATTTTATCTAGCGGGAATTTGTGCGTTACCAACTTTTCGACGGGCAACCCTATTCCGACGGCGCGCTTGAGGAAATCAAATGTCGTCGGGTAATCCTGCGGCGTGTACACCCAAGAGCCGACAAGCGAAATCTCCTTGTTACAGATGTCGAAATGGTGGTTTATCACGGAGTCGCCGCCATCCATAAAGAAGCCCACTTCGCACATTCCGCCGCCGCGCTTTACAAATTTCCACGCATTCGCCGCAGCCTTTGCCGCTCCGGTGCACTGGAAGACGAAATCGATATTGCGCCCGTTGTTGTCGGCTTTCACGGCATCGAGAAGCTCGGCAAAAGACTTGAATTTTGTAAAGTTGTAGGTGTGGCTTGCCCCGAGCGTCTTGGCTATTTCAAGACGGGAATCGTTGCCGTCAACGGCATAGATGTTTTCGATACCCATCGTACGCAAAACCGACATCACAAGCAATCCAATCGGGCCACACCCCTGAACGAGAACCTTTGTGTCGAAACGCAACAGACCCGTCGTTTTTGCGCGCTCCACCGCATGGACGGCAACCGCCGACGGCTCGATTAGTATGCGCATGTCAAGCGACATTCCGTTGACGTTGAAGAATGTTGAGTTCCTGCGGATTACAAGATACTGCCCGAAATAGCCGTTGAAATGAACGTCGTCGTCAGGCATAAGCCCGTAAATTCCGCAGTTTTCGCACAGGTTGGTGCGCGCGGGCATCGTCTTGCAGACATCGCATTTGCCGCAGGGAATTATGCAGGTAACAATGCGGTCGCCGAGCTTTACGGGAAGCCCCGCCGAGTCCTTCTTTATGTTTTTGCCAATCTTTACAATTTCGCCCGTTCCTTCATGCCCGAGAACGACGGGACAGAGCGAAAACGGGTCGCGGGCGTATTCGTGCCCGTCCGTGCCGCAGACACCGCAGGCTTCGACTTTGACAAGCATTTCGTCTTCGCCTAGTTCGGGAATTTCAAACTCCCTTATTTCAAATTTTTTCGGAGATGTAAGCAGTGCAACTTTGGCTTTCATAATATTGATTGTTTTTGGATTGCTTGGGTTAATGTTGCCACATAGTAAATACCTCTCCCCTCCATTTGTAAAGTTTTTATTTTCAACGCTTGCAAACGCGTTTGTAAGCTATTCGCTGGGCGGGTCTCCATTGAAGGGGGGGGCGCCCCTTACGGTATTTTGCGTTCGCAAAATATGCCTATC
>DAVZIV010000313.1:0-2018 GCA_052273125.1 Candidatus Merdousia sp.
ACGCTCTCGGGCATTATTCGGTTGGGCGGCGGCTGTCTGTACTAATTGTACTATCCTGCCGCCGCCCAACACGAATTCTGTCTCGAGCCTCGCGCGTTTTAACAGCTCCGATAGATTATTCTAATCCGAAGTTTTTTATCCTGTGGCGCAGGAGATTTTGCATCCAGAAAATATTTCCCCTGTTTTATCAGAGAGTGAAGTTATCCTCTCAAATTGGAATACCCGATACTTCAGAACGGATTGATTAAAGAAACACCTCAGCAAAGAATCCGCATTGTGAGCTGTAAAACGCGCGAGGCTCGAGGCAGGACTTGTGTTTGCGAGCGGCGGGATAGTACTTTAGTACAGACCACCCGAACAAACCAAGTGATGCCCGAGAGCGTAATGGTTGGCGTGGGTTATGATAAAGAAAAGCGTTTTTTCAAAAACGCCTTTTACTTTAGAATAAAACCACGCCACGCCAACCATTACGCGCCCTCGCGCGTTTTTAGTTGGAGCGGAATTTGGTGACGGGAAATATCAGGCGCTTGTGCTTGGGGATTGTAATGGTGTAGTTCTTGGCGCGCATTTGCGATTCCGTCTTTAGCTGTGCCTGCCGAGCCTCGAATTCCATTTTTTCGAGTTGGATTTGACGCGCCTTGAGGCGTTCTATTTCGGCCTCGCGAGCCTCGAGAAGCTTGCTCACTCGCGCAATTTCGTCCGCGGCGGCGGAGGCGGGGGTTGTCTCCGAATTGAGTTTAAGAAGCGCCTGACGCGTTTCGCCGACCGCCTTGACGAGTTTGTCGCGCTCTTTGGCGAGCTCTTTGGCGGAGTTTTCGGCGGCTATGCGGGCGTCGGCTTCGCGCTCGAGCTGGGCGTTGAGCGATTCCACCATTTCCTTTTGCGACATCTGTTTTTTGAGGGCTGCCGCCTCGAACATTTCCTTTGCCTCTTTTGCCTTTCGGGCGCTTTCGGCGGCCCGTTTGTTCGCCAGCACGCTGCGTTCGTATGCGAGTTTTGCTTCGCGCTCAATTACCACTACGCGGTTGGCGCTTTCCTTTGTCTTTTCCTCGAGAGCGCGCGTCTGGGCGCGTTCGTTTTCGTATTTGACAAAAAAGACCCCGCCCGTGAAGGTCAGCAGACATACGGCGAAAATGAAAATGCTCTGAAATTCCCTCAACATACTGCGCCATTCAAGCAAAAGACTTGATTTTTGCAACCAAATAAATTGAATGTCCAACAACGCTTATGGAAAAGACGACCAACGAATTCGACTACGAGCTGATGAACACAACGCTCACGTTCCTGCTGCCCGAAATGGACGCGCGCGACGCAAAAAGCGCCTCCTACGACTGCTTCGGGGAGCTCGAGATAGTCGAAGACCTAATCAGCATGTACAAGTACGGCAGCGATATTTCCATGATAAACGAATCTCCCGTGGGGACGGTCGTCAAGATTGCCGACAGCACGTTCGAGTGCCTGAAGTCGGCGTTCGCCGCCTGCGAGATGTCGGGCGGGGCAATCGACGTTGCAATGGGCGAATTTTTCATGAAGAACAAGGGCGTTGACCGCTACGGGAAAATCGATACGCCGCGCCGCGGAAAATTCGCCTTCGACGACGAAAACTACTACATCAAAAAGCTCGAAGAGGGAAAAATTGACTTGGGGGCTATCGGCAAGGGCTACGCGCTCGACAAAATAGCCGAAATTCTGGAGGACACATGGGGGGTGAAAAGCGCGTTTGTGTCTTTCGGGGCAAGTTCCGTTTACGCTTTGGGGCGCGACCAAAACGGCAAGCAGTGGCGCGTGAACTTGGCCGACGATGTTTCCGTTCCGCTCGACGGCGCGTTTGTGGGGGCGTCGGGCACGGCGGTCTTGGGCGAGCATATTATAGACTGCCGCACGGGCGAAATTCCGCAAAACCAGCCGTTCAGGGCGTGGGCGTTCTCGGGCAACGGCGCAATTTCCGACGCAATGTCGACGGATTTTATGATTTTAAGCCGCGAAGAAATAGCCGATGTATGCGCCAAATACAACAT
>DAVZIV010000314.1:0-2016 GCA_052273125.1 Candidatus Merdousia sp.
AGTGTCTTGGGTAAGCTCTTCGGCATCTTCGTTGTTCTTGGTTATGGATTTCGCCTTCAAGAAGATTTCGTTGCCGTAGAGATTTGAAAGTGTCTTATAGGCGTTCTCGTCGTCGCTCTTGATAAGCTCGATGAGTTCTTTTTCGTCTATTGCGTTGGAATTTGTCATTGGTAAGAATTCTCCTTTTGTCTGTCATTAGACTGGCTTAGCTCCCCAAAAGTTTCAAGTTTTTTTTCTTTCGGCTCCCGCTGGGCGGGCTTCCATCTTGTGGCGCGGCTATGCGCGTAGCGCAAACCGCCGCTTTGTCAGTGAGGGAACTTTTATCTTGTGGCGCACCTGCGCCCCGCCGAGTGGGTTCACTGACAAAGCGGGTGGGATATTTCGCGGACGCGAAATCCCCCGCGCCAAAATACAAAAATTTTATGGGTGGAAGAGGAGACAGACGGCGTGTGCGCCGATGCCTTCGCGGCGGCCTTCCCATCCCATTTTTTCATTGGTTGTTGCTTTTATGCCTATGTCGGCTTCGGCAACGCCGAGGGAGGCGGCAAGGATTTTTTTCATTGCGTCTATGTGCGGGAGGATTTTCGGAGTTTCGGCAATTATGGAACAGTCTACGTTGGAGACTTTGTAGCCGAGCTTGCCGACTTCGGCAACGGCGCGCTGGATTATCTTTTGGGAGTCGATGTCCTTGCAGGACGGGTCGGAGGGCGGAAAGTAGAAGCCTATGTCGCGCAAAGCCGCCGCGCCGAGAACGGCGTCGGCAATGGCGTGGCTGAGAACGTCGGCGTCGGAATGTCCGAGCAGCCCAAGTTTGCTTGGTATTTCAACGCCGCCTATTACGCAGCGCCTGCCCTCGGCGAATTGGTGGACATCGTACCCGTGGCCTATTCTGAAGTTCATTTAATTCCTTTGTTTTTGATAAATTCTATTAACGCTATGTCTTCGGGATTGGTTATTTTGATATTCGGAGACTTGTTTTCAACAATGGATACTTTTCCGCCATATGTCGTATACGCTGCAACATCGTCAGTGATTGAAAGAGATTTTTTGGCAACATTTGCATACGCCGCCTCGATTTCGGAACAGACGAATACCTGAGGCGTCTGCATAGCCCAGAGGCGCGAGCGGTCGAGGTCGGCAAGCGCGCAGCGCGCGAGCGTCTTTTTGCCTTTTGGCAGGCGCTTGATTGTGTCGGAAACGCGCGCGGCGAGCACCGCAGCGCCGTCGCGCGAGGCGGTTTCGGCAAGTTCGGCTATGTTTTCGGCGGTTATCATCGGGCGCGCGCCGTCGTGAATGAACGCAAGCGCGGATTTGTCCGACACTTTTTTCAGCCCGTTGAGAACGCTGTCTTGACGCTCCGCGCCGCCGCGGGCGTACTTGATTTGCAAGCCGAGCGCTGGGAGGTGTTTTGCAATGGCGTCGGCAATGGCGTCTTGCTGGGCGTCGTGACGGCAGACGAAAACCGCTTCGCCGACGGCGCCGCTTTCGGCAAACGCCTTGAGCGAGTGCAGAATTACGGGCAGCCCGTCGAGCGGCGCAAGCACCTTGTCTTTGACCGTGCCGCGCATTCGCTTTCCGCTTCCGCCGGCGAGCAGTATTGCTGCGTTGTTAGTTTGCATTTTCAAGCTCGCCGATTATTGAAATAGCCGCCGCCGCGGGGTCTTGCGCCTTGAGAATCGGGCGGCCCACCACAATGAAATCCGAACCCGCGGACGCCGCCATTGCGGGCGTCATAACGCGCTTTTGCTCGTCGGCGCTGCTGCCTGCGGGGCGAATCCCGGGAGTTATGAGTTTTACGTCGGCGGGGATTATTTTGCGCAGAGCCTCGATTTCAAGCGGAGAGCACACCAAGCCCTTCATTCCGCTTTCTACCGCCAATTTTGCCAACAGCTCAACCTGCTTTGGAGGCGGGAGGGCTGCTCCCGTTTTTGCAAGCCCGTCGGCGTCGAAGGAAGTCAGAACCGTAACTCCCAAAAGGAGCAGGTCGGGATTTCTCGCCGCGGCGGTTTCGACAGC
>DAVZIV010000315.1:0-2015 GCA_052273125.1 Candidatus Merdousia sp.
TCAGCGCCGCCGCTGCAACGCAGGCGATTTTCCCCAGCGACGTATTCAGCGGGCGCACCACAAGCTCGTTCTCTTCGGGAATTGAATCCACCGCAAACCCCCAGAATTTTCCGCGTCCCGAAACTACCACGGCGTACGCGTTTTCGCCGCCGTCGGCCGATTTCCCGAACCCGAGCACCTCGGCGGCGTCCACCAAATTTATGCGGCTCTTGTTCGACATTAAATACTTTCCCCGGGAATCCGAGTGGATTTCCGAGCGTCCGACCATCACTGTTCTGTTGACGCTTGCCAGCGGGAACGCGTAGGGCTGTCCGTCGATATGCACAATCAGTGATTTCAGCACCGAGCGCGTTATGGGCAGTTTGAGCGTGAACGTGCAGCCCTCCCCGAACTTGCTTGAAATTCCGACCGAGCCGCCGACCTCTCTGAGCATTGTCTGCACGACGTCAAGCCCGACGCCGCGCCCGCTTATTTCGGTGACTTTTCCCTTTGTTGTGAATGCGGGCAGAAAGAGGAATTCAAAAATTTCGTCTTCCTGCATTTGCTCGAGAATTTCGGGAGGAACGAGTTTGCGCTCCAAAATCTTCGCCTTTACCGCCTGCTTGTCTATGCCGCGGCCGTCGTCGGATACGGTCAGCAGGAACATTCCCGAGGCGTGCGACGCCTTTATGGAAATTTTGCCCGTCGGGGGTTTCCCCGCGGCCCCACGCGCCTCGGGCGTTTCGATGCCGTGGTCGCAGGCGTTGCGCAGCAGGTGCGTAAGCGGGGCGTCGAGCTTTTCGAGAATGTCCCTGTCTATGGACGCCGCCGCTCCCGAAATTTCCAGAACTATTTTTTTGCCGAGCCCGCGCGAGAAGTCGCGCACCATTTTCGGCAGACCGTGCGCCAAGTCGGAAAACGGTCTCATTCGGCTTTCAAACACGGCGTCGTAGAGGTCGGACGAAAGCTGTATGTTTTTGCGCGCGTAGTCGGAGAATTTTTCGAGAGTGGCTGCTATTGCGGCGTTTTGCGCGCGCAGGTCTTCGCCCGCGCGCTCCAGACGCGCCGCCGCCGAGTGTTTAGCCTCTGCGGAGAGCATATTCAGAACCTCTTCGAGCCTGTTGCATATGCGCGAATTTTCCGAGAATAGATTTGCTATACTGTCTCTGAAATTGCCGAATTTTCTGTTTTCTATCACGCTTTCCGCCGCAAGCGACATAATTGAATTTATGTTTGAAAGCGATATTCTAATATAAGATGATTCCGCGCTTTTTTCCGTCCGGGGCGTCGGCGCTCCCTTGTCTTTTTGCGTAGCGGCTGCTGGGCGGGGGGCTGTCGGGGGTTCGCGGCCGCTTTCGACGGCGTCAAGCCCCGCCATCAGCGCCGAAAACGCCTGCGTGTCTATTTGCGCAAAGCCGTTTCGGCAAAGCTGCCCGAGGAAATCGGCGCAGGAGAGAAAAACGTCTATGGAATTGTCGGAGAGTGTTATTTTGTCTTTGAGCGCCGCCGAAAAACAGTCCTCCATTTTGTGCGTCAGCTCAACGACGGCGTCCATTCCCACGGCTCTTCCCGCCCCCTTTATGCTGTGGCTTGCGCGCATCAGCGCCTCGAGCTTGGGTTTCGACGAAAAATCCGCGCCGAGTTCCACGAGCGCGTTTGAAATAAGTTCCACTTGAGAGGACACGTCGGCCGTAAAAAGCTCCTTCATAGACGCGTCTATTTCCGGCAGTTTTTCAAACGCCGTACCGCTTTTGGCTTCCTGCTGCGCGTCCTTTGTAGGGGCTTTTTTTGCGCAGCCTTTGAAGCCCGCGTTGGCGCAGGCGTTTACGCGCGCGAGCATTTCGTCGAAGCGCGCTTCGACGGTGTCGGAGTCCGCCCCGCCGAGCGACTTTAAAATTTGCAGGCACTCCGCCGCGTTTTTGTCGCCGTCCGAAAATGTCCCGCCCGAGGCGAAAAGTTCCTCGAGCTTGTTGAAGAGCGCCGCAAGCTCCACGAAGCCCACGAGGCGCGCGCTTGTCTTCAGCGACCGCGCCACG
>DAVZIV010000316.1:0-2013 GCA_052273125.1 Candidatus Merdousia sp.
GATTGAGGGTCTTGGTTCTATGCGGCGTCTTTCATTAACATCCACTCTTTGGTGTTGACCCGAACTTCGCCCACTGTCAAAGCGGCGGAAATATTTCGCGAACGCGAAATCCGCCGCGCCAAAAGATAAAAATGGGGATACTCGGACTCGAACCGAGGACTTCCTGCGTGTGATGCAGACACTCTAACCAACTGAGTTATATCCCCTTGGATGAAAATAAAGCCGTTTTCGTCGGCTATGATTTCGCAAAGGTCGTATATTTTACCCTTATTTGCAAGCAAAAAATCTATTTTAAACGCGTACATTTGGCACCATAGACACAACACAGAGGATTCGCGAAATTAGGGAGCGCGGCGCGGGCGCGGCTTTGCGGTATTGTTATTTTTGCGTTTTTTTTGTTTTCCGAATGAATATTCTTGCCTATGGCTGTGTACGGTTCGTAGAATAAGAACCGTTATATCGGGAATGCGCGCGGTTTTGTTTCGCGTTTTCGATCGTTTAATTTTCAACAAAAGCAAGGATTTATATGGCAGGAAAAGTTTTTTTGGCGGTCGATTTGGGCGCGGGCAGCGGCAGAATTATGGCGGCAATATTCGACGGCGGCAAATTGTCGCTCGAAGAAGTTTCGCGCTGGGCGAGTTCGCCTGTGAAGGTCGGCAATTCGTCGCACTGGGAAGTCAACGACATTTTTTCAAACATAGTTGCGGGTCTGCGCAAGGCGCGCGAAATGTACGGCTCGGCGATAGTGTCGCTGGGCATCGACACTTGGGGCGTAGACTACGGGCTTCTGGACGAATCCGACCGCCTGCTGAACCTGCCCTACATCTATCGCGATTCCCGCACCGACGGTATGATGGACGTCGTTTTCGCCAAAATTTCAAAGGAGCAAATCTACGCAAAAACGGGAATCCAGTTTATGTTCTTCAATACGATTTTCCAGATTATGGCGGAGGTTCAAAAGGGCGGCAACATATCCAAGGCAAAATCGTTTTTGATGATGCCCGACTTGCTGGCGTTTATGCTCACGGGCGTCAAGATAAACGAGCGCACGAATGCCTCGACGACCCAGTTCTACAACCCGTTCAAGCGCGATTGGGACTTTGAAATTCTCGAAAAAATCGGCGCGCCGACAAACATTTTCAAAAACGGCTTTGCCGAATGCGGCGACATAATCGGCGAATTGCGCCCCGAACTCAAAGCGGAGCTTGGAGACATCAAGGTTGTCGCCGTCGCCAGCCACGACACCGCCTCCGCCGTCGCCGCAACGCCCACGTCGGCGGCTGTGCCGGCGTACATCAACAGCGGCACTTGGTCGCTCCCCGGAGTCGAGCTTCAGTCGCCCGTTGCCACAAAGGAATCTTTCGCGCAAAATTTCACTAACGAAGTCGGCTACAACTCCACAATCCGTTTCCTCAAAAACGTAACGGGAATGTGGCTTGTGCAGAAATCAAAAGAGGTTTGGAAGCGCAACAACTGCGATATGTCTTACAAAGAACTTGAAGAGTCCGCCGAAAAAGTCGAGCCCATGCGCACGATTTTCGACCCCGACGCCCCCGACTTTGTAATGCCCGACGATATGCCCAAGGCAATCGCCGACCACTGCCGCGCAAAGGGGCTTGCCGTTCCCGAAACGCACGGGCAGATTTTCCGCGCCATACAGGAGAGCATTGCCGCCAAATACAAGTATGTTTTCGACACAATCGAAAAACTCACGGGCGCGAAAATCGACGAAATCAATATTATGGGCGGCGGCTCGAAAGACGCAATGCTCAACCAATTCACCGCCGACGCCACGGGTAAGACGGTCAAGGCAGGGCCGACGGAATCGACCGCTTTGGGCAATGCGATTATGCAGATGAAAGGCGCGGGCGAAATCTCCACCGTCGCCGAAGGCCGCCGCATCATAGCCGAAAGTTTCCCCATCAAAACCTTCGTTAAAACGCGCGAGGCTCGAGGCAGAAAACAAGCGAAGCGCGTTTGAGATTTTTTGCGTAGCAAAAAAGACCCCGAGCG
>DAVZIV010000317.1:0-2007 GCA_052273125.1 Candidatus Merdousia sp.
GCGGAAATGTCGCAGCGGTTTGTGCCCGTGACGTGCGCGGTGTCGGGAAATTGCCCGCTCTTAAGCAGTTTGACAAACGGCCTGCCGGCGTAGTACGAATTCCAGATTTCGTATATTTTTTCAACGCCCTCGAACTTTGCGGGAATTGTAATTGTGGTGGAAATTCCCCTGTTCATCGGCGCGAGATGCGGATTGAACTGCACAACCACGGTTTGCCCCGCCGCTATGGAGAGTTCCTCCTCTATTTCGGAATTGTGGCGGTGTTTGGGAAGACCGTACGCCTTGGCGCTTTCGTTGCGCTCGCAGTATGCGTACGCCAAGTCGCTCTTCTTGCCCGCGCCCGAAACGCCGCTATAGCTGTCTATTACTATGTGTTCAAGCTGCACGGCTTTTTCGCGCATAAGCGGAATGAGCGGCAGCAAAATACTTGTCGGGTAGCAGCCCGCGCAGGCTATGAGCCTGTCGGCATCGGACACGGGGAAAAGTTCTGCTATGACGTACTTGCCCTGCTTGAGAAGTTCGGGCGCATTGTGATCTTTGTTGTAGTACTCTTTGTAGATTTCCAGCGAGTGCAGGCGAAAGTCCGCCGAAAGGTCTATCACGCGTTTGCCTGCGGCTATGAGCGCGCTTGCGTATTCCGCCGCCGCGCCGTGCGGCAGAGCCAAGAACCACACGGAAATGTCGTCTTTTGCCGCGACGAGCTCGGGAGTGGACTGCTCGAACTTCAAGCCTTCGGGCAAAAGGTGCGTGAGCGAGGGCATATTGTCGGCAACAAGCGTTCCCGCCAAACTGCGCGAAGTTACGCAGCCCAGCTCCACGTTGGGGTGTCTGGCTATGAGTTTTACTATCTCGACGCCAGCGTATCCCGAAGCGCCCACTATTCCGATTTTTATTTTCATCTCTATTACCTAAATTCGTTTATTTTGAAATAATATCCCCAGAAAGAACACCCGCTTAGCAAAAAAAATTCCGCAACGCGGGCGCCAAAAATTACAAAAGCCCCACCGCACCAAGCGCGGAAGGGCTCCAGTATAAAAAATTCGCAAAGCGGATTAACGTTTCGAGAACTGGAAGCGCTTGCGGGCGCCGGGCTGACCAGACTTCTTACGTTCCTTGGAACGGGGGTCTCTGGTCATCAAACCGTCGGCTTTAAGCGCCGCTCTCAAAGAGGAATCCATCTTTTCCAAAGCTCTTGCCAAAGCGTGGCTGATAGCACCCGCCTGACCGACTGGACCGCCGCCTTTTACGGTAATGCAAGCATCGACAGCATTGCGTGTCGAAGTCGTAACCAAAGGGCGCAGTGCCAACATCGCCAAATGGTCGGTGTAGCAGTATTCTTCAAGGGGTTTGTCGTTTACTATGAGTTTGCCTTCGCCTTTTGTCAGACGCACTCTTGCGACTGAGGTTTTACGACGACCTACCGATGCAAATATTTCGCTCATCTTGATAATTAGAAGTTAAACGGTTTGGGTTGCTGAGCCGTATGGGGGTGTTCGGCACCCGCATAAACATGCAGTTTCAAGAACATATCGCGGGCGAGCTTATTGGAGGGCAGCATGCCTTTTACGGCGGCCTCTATAAGATACTCGGGACGGCGGGCACGCATATCGGAAAGCTTGACATACTTTTCGCCGCCGACGAAGCCGCTGTAGAACATGTATTCTTTACGGTCTTCTTTTTTACCCGTTACACGAACCTTATCGGCGTTGATAACAACCACATGGTCACCGCAATCAGTGTTCGGTGTATAAATTGCCTTATGACGGCCGCGCAGCACATTGGCTATTTTTACCGCAAGACGACCGAGTACTTGGTCCGTAGCGTCCACTACGTACCACTGCTTCTGTTCCTGTTTCTTTGCTATTGTTGTGTTCATCTATCTAAAGAAAAACTAAGAAATTGAACATTTAGCGGATATCGTCAAGCATTTTTTTCACCTTTTTTTAAAACGTGCGAGGGCGCGTAATTTTTTTGTTTTGTTTTTATATTTTTTCACGGAAAAATTTA
>DAVZIV010000318.1:0-2005 GCA_052273125.1 Candidatus Merdousia sp.
TTTCTGCCCAAAAGCCCGCCGGCGCGCTACGCCTGCGCGGCGGCTATAACGAGGGCGTTGGGCGAGGCGGGTAATCCCGCCGCCGCTTTGGATTATTTTGAGCTTTCAAAAACGCCGGCGTTCAGGCTGAAATTAAATTTTGATATATTTAGATGTTGCAAGTTTTAAAAATATTTTCGTATGCGTCTTTTGGATTGGCGGTCTTTCTCGCGGCGGCGTTTTTCGGCGGCGACGATGCGTTTTCCTTTTCCGTAGTTGCATGCGCTTCGGCGCTCTCGGGCGTGCTTGCGGCCTTGTATTCCCTTGTTTCGGGGGCGAAGATTGGCGGGCTGCAAAAGATTGCGCTTGCGTTTGCGGTTGTGTTTTTCGTCTACGAAGCTGTGGCGCTGTTGAATGTCGAAACCCAATTCGTGCGCGATTCCGGCGTTTTGAGCTTTGTGCAGCGCAAATGCGTCGGTTTTCTTCCGTCGTCGGTGGCGAGCGCCCAGCCGTGGAGTTCGTCGCTGTCGGCCCTCGCCGTTTTTGCTTCGGCAATTTGTATGTTTTTTGCGGCGTCGGCGCTGTTTGCCTCGAGGGTGTTTTTCAAATTTTCGGCGAACGCGCTTGCGGTTGTTTCCGTAGCCGCCTCCGCTGTTTTTATTGCCGAAAAATTGTGCGGGGCGGACAAATTCTGGTTTCTGCTTGACGCGGGCACGTCGAAATTTTCGGGCGCGTTCTGGTATCACGCGCAGGGGGACGCAATGTACATGGCGCTGATGGGATTTTCCGCCGTTGTGTACGCGGGGGCTTTCGCCGCGGGGAGATTCTCGGTCTTCAAGTGCGTCTTGGGCGCGCTTGGAATGATTTTTCCGCTTGCGGCGGTCTTTTGTTCCGACGGAATCGGCGGCAGGATTTTCGCGACGGCCGAATTTGCCGCGCTTGCGTTGTTGCCTGCGGCGCGGGTTGCTGGCGGCGTGTTTGTCTTGAGAATTTACAGCGCGTTGATTGCAATTTTTGCGCTTTCTTCGGCGGCGTTTTTTGCGTATGTGGATATTTCGGAAACCCCCGAAGCGCCGTTTGGGGATATAGGCGGAGTTGAAAACGGAAGGGTACATCTTTGGAAGATTTCGACGGATATGCTCGATTCCGGCGGCGACTTTTCGCGGCGCGTTTCGGGCGAACCGGCGCGGTTGCGCCATGTGCTGTTCGGGCGAGGGCCGGCGTCTTATTCGATGCTTGCCAAGCGCTATTTCCACGCCGACGCCGCGAGCGTGAACGAGGACTACAAGGATTTAAAGCGCGGCTACAAAGCCCCCGAATATCCCCATTCGTACCCGCTTTACATTCTCTTTGAATACGGCGCCATAATTTTTGCGGCGGGGCTTTTGTGGCTGGCGCTGTGGCGTAGGGAGGTTGGGCGCGCCGTAGCGAGCGGCTCGTTTGCGGCTCTTGCGGCGTTTGTGGCGGCGTCGGCAATAGTATGCTACGGCGTTTTCGACATAGTTTTGGAAAATGTTTGCGTTTGCGTTATAACCGCGGTGCTTTTTGCCGCCGCCGTTTCGGCAAAGGACGGTCAATGATGAAAAAGATGAAGGTTTTATACATAATTACGGGCTTGAACACGGGCGGCGTCGAAATGATGATGCAGCGCGCCATTGCCGAAACTTCTGGCGAAGTGGAAAGCGCGGTGGTTTCGCTTATGGGGATCGGCACTCTCGGAGAGGCTTTGCGCGCGGCGGGGGTGGGGGTTTATACGCTCGATTTGAAGAGGAATCCCCTGCGCGTCTTCAAACTTTTCGGGATAATTTCCGCCGAAAAGCCCGACGCCATACAGTGCAAGATGTATCACGCAAACCTTCTTGGCGGAATTTTCGGGCGTCTTGCGGGGTGCAAAAAAATATTTTGGGGAATACACCACACGAGTTTGGCGGGCGAAAAATTCACCACAAAACTCACCGACAAACTTTGCGCGTTTCTCGCGCGTTTTTGTTGCGAAAAGGTGGTCTGCTGCGGAATAGTGGCGCGG
>DAVZIV010000319.1:0-1999 GCA_052273125.1 Candidatus Merdousia sp.
ATCTTCCACTTGCCTCCGATTTTCTTGACGGAATTCATATTGAAGTCAAGATATGTGGTGAGGCGGCGGTTGAATTCGCGCCTGTCCGCCGAAGTCAGCCTTGAGCCGTCGGGATTTTTTGCTGCGAGCATTTTGTAGATTGATGCGGCGTTGTCGGCGTCGTTGAGGTTGACGCGCGGCTCGTGGAGGAATTTGGGATAGTCGCCGTTGTCGTCCTTATAGCGCTCGAGAGCCGAAGCCATATTCGCCATAAAAGTTTTTGAATTTGTCGCCAGAGCCTTTGTGTAGGCGCTTGAAATCATCGGGGTGAGAAGGCTTGCCAGCACGCCGATGATTGCAATGACAATCATCAATTCAACAAGTGTAAACGCTTTTCTGTTTTTCATAAATGGGGTAAAATTGGGATTATTCAGTTCTGCCGAATATGTAGTTGTCTATGTTGACTTCGGGCTCGGTATAGACATCGTTGGGGGGAATCATTCCCGAAGAGTACATTCCGCGGACTTCCTTTGCCTTCGTGTCTGCGCCCTTGGTCAGCAGAATAAACGACGGCGATTTCCATTCCGATTCAAGCGCGCCAGCAACTACCGACGTATCGTAGAAATACTGGTAGGGTTCGTCCCACGGGTCGGCGAGGAAGACGGTCTCCTTGAGGGGGTCTACGGTCGTCGCCGAAGTGTCTTTCTTGTCTTTCAAATTGAATTTGAGCACGTCGATAAACGGCTTGCGGACGGTGTTTACCGAAGACATCGAAATTCTGCCGTCTTTCACGCGCAAGACCATTCTGCCCGTAAGACACTTGTAGAGCTTGCAGTCGTCGTCGGAATTTTTTGCCATATTCAGACGCGGGTAGCTGCCGTACTGCGCCGAGAACGCCTCGAGCGCCGTGCCCAGTATTGCCATATCCGCCTTGGCGCGCGCCCTGCCCTGCGTCTGTCCGACGTTGGAAAGCATTTGCGTTGTTACGCCCAAAGCAAACCGAGAATGGCAATTACTATGAGCAATTCTATGAGGGTAAAGCCCCTCCTTATAACGGGGTGTTTTTTAGAGGTATACATAACAGAGGTAAACTTGCATACTACTGATACGCCCAAGCGCCGAAATGTCAAATTTATACTTTGCAAAAAAGGATTATTTTTTGCATTGGGCGTAGATTTCCGCCTTCAGCTCGGCAATGCCCTCCTCGGAAAGGCAGGAAATTGGAATAATATCCACGCCTTTGAACTTGCGCTTAAACGCCGCGAGATTCTTCTTTGCGGAGGGTTCGTCCATCTTGTTGGCGGCGACTACGGCGCGCTTCTTGAGCAGGTCGGGCGAGTAAAGCTCAAGCTCGCGCTGGAGGTTTTTGAAGTCGTCTGCGGGTTTGCGTCCGTCGGAACCCGCCATGTCTATCATATAGACAAGCACCTTGCAGCGCTCTATGTGGCGCAGGAATTTGTGCCCCAAGCCGCGGTTGTCGCTGGCGCCATCTATGAGGCCGGGGATATCGGCAAGGCGCAGAGTCTGGTATAGCTCGGGGTATTCGAGCGTGCCGATGTTTACATGTAGCGTGGTAAACGGATACGCGCCTATTTTCGGGCGCGCTGGCGTTATCAAATTGACAAGAGAGGATTTCCCCGCATTGGGAAAGCCCACCAAACCCGCGTCGGCAATGGATTTCAAAACGAGCCTAAACGTGCCCGATTCGCCCTCCGTTCCGTACGTGAACTGTCGCGGCGCGCGGTTCGTGGAGCTTTTGAAATGCACGTTGCCCAAACCGCCCTTGCCTCCGCGCAGAAGCAGCACTTTTTCGCCGTGTTTGACAACTTCGGCAACGACGGCGTCATTCTCGGCATTGAAAACGATTGTTCCGGGAGGGACGCAAAGATATGCGTCTTTGCCGCGCTCTCCCGTTTTGCGGCGCGTCTGCCCCTTTGCCCCGTTGTCGGCACAGAGCAGCGGGGTATACATGAATTTTTCCAAGTCCGAAACGTTTTCGTCGGCTACCACATACACATTG
>DAVZIV010000320.1:0-1996 GCA_052273125.1 Candidatus Merdousia sp.
AATGTACGCTACGCCTCACAAAACACAAAATCCAGCTCGAGCCTCGCGCGTTTTTACAGGACACAAAGTGTATCTTAATCCGAATTTTTATTCTTCTGGTACGCCCGCTCTGAGGGTTTCGATTCTGTGCCGCCGAAAGAAAAAATCAGCGGGAAGTTTTTTTGCTTATGGCGTGTTTATATATGCGCAGGATATGTTTGACGGTATCGGAGATTTCGGGCGCGGTTGCTATTGCCGTTCCGCTCCTCATATAGAATTGCAGCCTTTGCTGCATTAGCGATTTTATTGTTTCGAGCGGGTTTGGCTGGTTGAGCAGGGGGCGTTTATCGTTTTTTTGCACGCGCTCGAGTATGACTTCCGGCGGCGAGAACAACACTATTGAGACGCCCTTTGAGCGCACCAATTCGGGCATTGAATCGCGGCAGACAAGTCCGCCGCCGCATGATATTACGCAGCCCGAATCGGGGTGCCCGTTCTCTATAAATTCGCGTTCCATCTCCCTGAATTTGGCCTCGCCGAGAGTGGCAAATATATCCTTAACGCTCATTGCGCAGCGTTTTTCTATTTCCTCGTCGGAGTCTATGAATCTGTATCCCAGAGCCTGTGCGAGGCGTTTGCCTATCGACGTTTTTCCCGTGCCCATAAATCCCGAAAGGTAGATGTTGGGTTTGTATTTTGCCGTTCTGGGGGAGGTCCGCATTTTTCAAATTCAGCCTTTGTGTATGTTTATTGCAAGCATTTTTTTTCTTGTCCTGCGCTGTGTGATAGAATAGTCTTGCCTTATGAAAAGAATTTTGCTTCTCACACTTTCGGTTTTGGCTGCCGTTGATGTTTCGGCGCGTGCGGTTTTCAATTTTTACGACTATCACAAGGACGGCGCCGACTATTTTGAAACGATGTCGAAAATTGTCGAGCTTGTCCGCGCCAGAAACGGCGTTATTGAAAACAATTTCATAGACGGCGGTTCGGGCGTTGTAATTTCAAACGAAATGGGGCAGTTGGTTTGAAGGGCCCATTCCGCGCAACATACTTGTGCGCAACAACACGGTGAAAGTTCGCCGGCATTCGCCCGCCGTGCGCATAGGCTCGATGTTGGGCAAGCCCGACGCCCATGCGGATTTTGATTTCGGCATAACGTTTGAGGGCAACAAGCTTTACACTTCGTCTCCCGACGGCGTCAGTATGGAGGTTTTTTGCTGCAACGGCTTGCGCGGCGGTGGCAACGCGTTTTATTTCAACGACGGGCGCAGTGTTGACGCTTCGCGCGCGGTGAGGGTGAGAAACTCCCAAAACATAGAAGTTCGCTGACGTTCGCGCGCCTTTGTAGTCTGTGGTCGACGCCGATTGCCGCCTTTTTTACACTCGAATATCCAACTAAGAAAGTCTATTATTATGAAAAAGAAATTGATAACATCTGTTATGATTACTCTTGCCGTGTGCGCGTTTGCCCAGTGGAAACCCGCGGGCGACAGGATAAAGACCAAGTGGGCGGAGCAGATAAAACCCGATTCTGTCTTGCCCGAATATCCGCGCCCGCAGATGGAGAGGGCGCAGTGGGCGAATCTCAACGGCATTTGGAAGTATGCAATCAGGGGCGAAAATTCAACGCGTCCCGACAAATTCGACGGCGACATTCTCGTGCCCTTCGCCGTTGAATCTTCGCTTTCGGGTGTAATGAAAACCCTCAAGGCAGCGCACTCTCTCTGGTATGAGCGCACGTTTAAAATTCCCGCCGGCTGGAAGGGCAAAAATATCCTTTTGCATTTCGGCGCGGTTGACTGGAAGGCGGACGTGTTTGTAAATTCTTCGTATGTCGGCTCGCATACCGGCGGCTACACGCCGTTTTCCTTTGACATCACCAATTTCATTTCCGACGGCGACAACGTTTTGACAGTCAAGGTTTGGGATCCAACCGACAGCCGTATGCGCAACCCTTGCTGCCAGCAGACTATGAAACCCGCGGGCTGTTTTTACACTGCCGTCAGCGGCATTTGGC
>DAVZIV010000321.1:0-1995 GCA_052273125.1 Candidatus Merdousia sp.
GAACCCTTGGGGCGGTATCCCTGAGTGAATTTGTCGGGGTTGCTAAGCACTATGCCGTGGAAGACAATTTCCCAGAGAGGGGCTACGCGCTCCATAATTTTGTATTTGGGCTTGTCGTCGGCGTAGGCGCATTTGCCGAATTCTTTGTCGCCGAAGCCTTCGCCGTAGAGCATTGTTCTGCCGAGATAGTTCACGTAGTCGAGGTTGTGCAGGCAGTGTTCAAAGCCGCATTCGCTCGCCGCGCCGCCGAAGACTTTCTTTGCATAGGAGAGCACCTTGTTGTGGTACTTTGCCTGCTGTTTGCGGTTCGCCTTGTGGTTGGGGTCGAAGCAGGGATCCGGCGGGCGGGCGCTGAATACGTCTATGTAGTAGACGCCCTCGTAGCCGAGCTTGCGCGTCTGGTCAATCTGGTCTTTGATGAAGAGCTTCCAAGAGCGCTTTGTGCAGATGTAGTACATAGTACCGCCGCAGAGAACCGAGGTGCGCAGGAGGCTGCCGTCGTATTTTTTGCAGACGTAGTCGGGATCCCACATGTCGGAGCAGGTGTAGGCGTCGGTGTGGTTGGAGTTGCAGCACATCTGATAGCCGAGCGACTTGCCGTATTTTACGAAGTCTTCAAGCGCGGATTGACCGCCCGCGCATTCCTCTATCGGCAGAATCTGGGGGCAGCGGCCGTCGTAGCCGCCGCACTGCCAACCCGCGTCGCAGAAGTGCACGTCCGTCATTCCCGCGTTTTTGAATGCGTCGAGGAATTTTTTGCCGTTTTCAAACGTGAGCACTGGGCGGACTTTGTCCTTTACGTCTTCGGGTTTGAGGTCGATATGTCTGTATTTGCCGCGGTATCCGATTATTACGGTGTGCGGTTCTATGCGGTGGGGCATTGCCGTTGCAATCTGCTGGAGCGCCTTGTTGTTCTTCATTCTTTCCTTGAAGGGCTTGAAGAGCCCGCTTTCGAGCTTGATTTTGCGGTAGGTGCGCCCCATTCCAGAGTAGTTGGCGTCGTCACCCGTGAGGGTGATGAAGTCTATGACTACGTCTTCGTACGGTTTGTAGCCCATATGCTTAAATTCCCAGCGCGGGAAGATTGTGTAAAGTCCGTTTTGGACTTGCGCAATCAGCTTCGGTTCCCACTGAAGCCCCGTGATTGTCGCCAAAAACGTTTCGCGCGAGGTTTGGACGCCGTAGATGGGCAGCTGCGGCGTTGTGCGGTATGCGCCGTTGTCGTCTTTGAAAGTGCCCATTTGCCCGCGGTCCATAATCCAGAAACCCTCTTCGCCCTTTTGGGCTATGGCGTTGTCTGCAATGACATCGAAATACTCGAAGTCTTCGGGGATTTCGCCTTTGGGAATGCGGATTCGCGTTGTGGTGTCGTTGACGCGTTCTGTTTGGATTTGCTTCGACGAAACCGTGCCGTCTTTGCGTTTTATGTTGAGTGTTGCGCTCTCGACCGCAAAAGCTGCGCCTGCAAGCGACATTACCGTTAGAAGTGCAATTACTTTCCTCATACAACGAGACGCTATGTGATTTGCGGAATTTATTCAACAACAAAATAAAAAATCCGCGCAATTTAACGCGGATTTTGAGCGGCTTTTGGATTTCGGTTTTAAATTTCCTAAATCCGTGCCGCTTTTTTCGGGCGGAATTTTTCGGTTAGAAAATTTTTGAATTGAGCCCGAGCTTTTTTTCTATTTCGCGCAGGCGGTCGTAGATTTCAATGAGTTTGCCCACGAGCACCTCAATCTTGTGCGCCTTGAGGTACGGGCGCGGGGGAGTGCCCCTGACGACGTACGGCTTGCCCTGCGGGTGGTCTGCGGGGGGAACGATGTCGCCGTTGACGCCGCTTTGACCGCCAATCATTACGCCGTCGGCAATTTTGAGGTGTCCTGCAACGCCGACCTGCCCGCCGAGCACGCAGTAGTTGCCGATGTGCGTGCTTCCCGAAACGCCGACTTGCGAAACCAAAATGCTCGCCCTGCCGATTTGCACATTGTGGGC